>DASQLJ010000254.1:0-10608 GCA_035630095.1 Longimicrobium sp. | reverse complement strand
CTTCCAGGCCGTGCTGCACCGCTGGAGCGGCGAAGAGGACGTGGTGGTCGGCACCCCGATCGCCAACCGCACGCGGCCCGAGCTGGAGGGGATGATCGGCTTCTTCGACAACACGCTGGCGCTGCGGACGGATCTCTCCGGCGATCCCTCGTTCGCCCGGCTCCTGGGGCGGGTGCGCGAGACCACGCTGGAGGCGTACGCCCACCAGGACGTGCCCTTCGAGAAGCTGGTGGACGAGCTGAAGACGGACCGCAGCCTGAGCCACTCCCCGCTCTTCCAGGTGATGCTCACGGTGCAGAACACGCCGTCGGGCGGCGGCGTGGCGCTGGGCGGCCTCGCCCTCCGCGGCCGCGCGGCGGAGACGGGAACGTCGCGCTTCGACCTGACGCTGATCCTGGCGGAGGCGGAGGACGGCGCGCTGGCCGGCTGGGCCGAGTACGCCACCGCGCTCTTCGACGCCGCGACGGTGGAGCGGATGACGGCGCACCTGGACGCGCTGCTCCGCCAGGCCTCCGCCCGCCCGGACGCGCCGCTCTCCGCCGTGTCCCTTTTGTCCACCAACCAGCGGGAGACGGTCCTCCGCCGCTTCAACGCGACCGATCGTCCCGTCGTCGATGCCCCCGTGCACGCGCTGGTCGCGCGGCAGGCGGCGCGCACGCCGGCCGCGGCCGCGGTGGAGTTCCGCGGCGAGCGGGTGTCCTACGCCGAGCTGGAGGCGCGCGCCAACCGCCTCGCGCACCGCCTCATCCGTCTCGGCGTGCGGCCGGACGCGCGGGTGGCGGTGTCGATGGAGCGCTCCGTCGACATGGCCGTCGCCGTGCTGGCGGTGCTGAAGGCCGGCGGCTGCTACGTGGCGGTGGACCCGAACTACCCGGCGGACCGCGTGGCGTACATGCTGGAGGATTCACGCGCCGCCGTGGTCCTCACCACCTCCGCCGTCGCCGCCCGCCTCCCCGCGACCGACGCCGCGGTGGTGCGGATGGACGTGGAGCGCGCGGAGATCGCGTCCGAATCGTCCGAAGACCCGGGCGTGGCCGTCCATCCCGAGAACCTGCTGTACACGCTGTACACCTCCGGCTCGACCGGGAAGCCGAAGGGCGCCGCGCTGCCGCACCGCGCGCTGGCCAACCTCCTCGCCTGGCAGGTGGCGCGCTGGGGGGACGATGCGGCCGCGCGCACGCTGCAGTTCGCGTCGCTCAGCTTCGACGTCTCCTTCCAGGAGATCTTCGGCACCTGGGCGGCCGGCGGCACGCTGGTGCTGGTGGACGACGACACCCGCCGCGACGGCGAGGCGCTGCTCGCCTACGTGCGCGCTCACTCCGTCGAACGGCTCTTCCTCCCCTTCGCCGCGCTGCAGAACCTGGCGGAGACGGCGCAAATAGAGGACAAAAAGGACATAGGGGATTCGGGGGACAGGGGGCGGGGGGCAGGGGACGGCGGACGGGTGGCGACGAGGCTTCCCGCGCTGCGGCAGGTGATCACCGCGGGCGAGGCGCTGCGGTCGACGCCGCAGCTCCGCGCCTTCTTCTCCGCCAATCCCGGGTGCGCGCTGGAGAACCAGTACGGGCCCAGCGAGACGCACGTCATCTCCGCGCAGGCGGTGGCGGGGGCGCCGGAGCGGTGGCCGGCGCTGCCGCCGATCGGCGCGCCGGTGGGGAACACGCGGCTCTACGTGCTGGACGGGCGAATGGCGCCCGCGCCGGTGGGGGTGCCCGGCGAGCTGTACGCGGGCGGCGCCAACCTGGCGCGCGGCTACCTGGGCCGCCCGGGGCTCACCGCGCAGAAGTTCGTTCCCGACCCCTTCGGCCCGGCGGGCGCGCGGCTCTACCGCACCGGCGACCGCGTGCGCTGGGGCGCGGACGGGGCGCTGGAGTACCTGGGGCGCACCGACTTCCAGGTAAAGATCCGCGGCTTCCGCGTGGAGCCGGGCGAGATCGAGGCGGCGCTGACGGAGCATCCCTCCGTGGTCCAGGCCGCCGTGGTGGTGCGCGGCGAGGGCGCGGCGAAGCGGCTGGCGGCGTACGTGGTCCCCGCCGCCGGCGCCACGCCGGGCGCGGCCGAGCTGCGGCCGTACCTGTCGTCCCGTCTCCCGGAATACATGGTCCCCACCGCGTGGACGACCATGCCGGCGCTGCCGCTCACCCCCAGCGGCAAGGTGGACCGCCGCGCGCTCCCCGAGCCCGCCGCCCAGGCCGCCGCCGCCGACCACGTGGCGCCGCGCACCCCGGGCGAGCGGATGGTGGCCGCCGCGTGGGAGGCGGTGCTGGGCGTGAGCCCCGGCGCGCACGACAACTTCTTCGACCTGGGCGGCCACTCGCTGCGCGCCACGCAGGTGATGGCGCGGATCCGCCGCGCGTTCGGCATCGACCTGCCGCTGCGCGCGCTCTTCGAGGCGCCCACCGTGGCCGGGCTGGCCGCGCGCGCCGCCGCCGCCCGCGACGTGGACCAGGCCAGCGTGGCGCCGCTGGTGCCGGCGCGGCGCGGGCGCACGGCGCGGCTCTCGTTCGCGCAGCAGCGCTTCTGGTTCGTGGAGCGGATGGGGGCGGCCGGCGCCGCCTACAACATGCCCATGGTCATGCACCTGCGCGGCGAGCTGGACGCGGGCGCGCTGGAGACGGCCGTGAACGGGTTGATGGAGCGCCACGAGTCGCTGCGCACCGTCTTCCGCTTCGAGGGCGACGAGCCGCTGCAGGAGGTGCGGCCGCACGCGCCCGCCGCGCTGCCGTTCTTCGACCTGGGCCGTCTCCCCGGCGACGTGCGCGAGCTCGAGGCGAAGCGCATCGCCGGCGAGGACGCGCGCACCCCGTTCGACCTGGCCGGCGCGCTGCCGATCCGCTGGGCGCTGGTGCGCTTGGCCGCGGACGACCACCTGCTGCTGCTCAACATCCACCACATCGTGGCGGACGGCTGGTCGCTGGGGGTGCTCTTCCGCGAGCTGGGCACGCTGTACCGCGCCGCGGTCGAGGGAGAGCCGAGCCCGCTCCCGCCGCTCCCGATCCAGTACGCCGACTACGCGGTGTGGCAGCGCGCGCGGCTGGACGGCGCGGCGCTGGAGCAGGAGCTGGCGTGGTGGCGCGGGCGGCTGCAGGGCGCGGCCACCCTGGCGCTCCCCACCGACCGCCCGCACCCGCCGGTGCAGAGCTTTCACGGCGCGTCGATCCCGTTCGCCCTCCCCGCGGCACTGTCGGAGGCGGTCGACCGGCTGGCGCGCGAGGAGGGGGCGACGCCGTTCATGGTGTACCTGGCCGCCTTCTCCGTGCTCCTCTCGCGCTGGTCGGGGACGGAGGACGTGGTGGTGGGCTCGCCCGTGGCCGGCCGCTTCCCCGAGGAGACGGAGGGGCTGATCGGCGTGTTCGTGAACACGCTGGCGCTGCGCACCGACCTCTCCGGCGACCCCACCTTCCGCCAGGCGCTGCGCCGCGTGCGCGAGGCCACGGTGGACGCCTACGCGCACCAGGAGGTGCCGTTCGAGCGGCTGGTGGAGGTGCTGAAGGTGGAGCGCAGCCTCAGCGCGCACCCCCTCTTCCAGGTGCTGTTCAGCATGCACCCCGAGGGGAACGCCGCCCCCGACCTGCCAGGGGTGACGATGGAGATCGGCGAGGGCGAGACAGGGACGGCGAAGGTGGACCTGATGCTCTCGCTCGCCCCCACCCCCGACGGGGTGCGCGGGGTGTGGCAGTACATCACCGACCTGTGGGACGAGGAGACCGTCGAACGGATCTCGGCGCACTTCGGCCACCTCCTGGCCGGCGCGGTGGCGCGCCCCGACACCCCCGTCGCCGCGCTGCCGCTGATGGACGCCGCGGAGGAGGCGTACGTCCTCCACGAGTTGAACCAGACGGCGATCGACTACCCGCGCGGCCTGGGCGTGCACCAGCTCTTCGAGGCGCAGGCCGACCGCACCCCCGCCGCGGCCGCCATCGTCCACGACGGCGAGCGGTGGAGCTATGCCCGCGTCGAATCCGCCGCGAACCGCCTCGCCCGCCGGCTGCGCGCGCTGGGGGTGGGGCCCGAGGTGAAGGTGGCGGTGTGCATGGAGCGCACGCCCGACCTGGTGGTGGCGCTCTACGGGGTGATGAAGGCCGGCGGCGCCTACGTTCCCGTGGACCCCGCGTACCCGGCCGACCGCATCGGCTTCATGGTGGAGGAGTCGGGCGCGCCGGTGGTGCTCACCCACGCGTCGCTGGCCGGCACGCTTCCGCCCACCGACGCCCGCGTGCTGCGCGTGGATGCGGACCGGGCGGAGGTGGACGCGGAGCCCGACGGGCGGCTCGACCTGGCCGTGGACGAGCGGAGCCTGGCGTACGTGATCTACACCTCCGGCTCCACCGGCCGGCCGAAAGGGGTGCAGATCGAGCACCGCGGCACCGTGGCGCTCCTGCACTGGCTGCGCGAGCACGTGAGCGACGCCGAGCGCCGCGCCGTCCTCGCCTCCACCTCCGTCTCCTTCGACGTTTCGATCGCGGAGATCTTCGGCACCCTCTCGTGGGGCGGATCGATCGTCCTGGTCCGCAACGCCCTGTCGCTGAAGGAGATGGCGGAGCCGGTGGTGCTGGCCAGCATGGCCCCCAGCGCCGCCGCCGAGCTGCTGCGCACCGACGGCATCCCCCCCACGCTGCGGCGCCTGAACCTGGGCGGCGAGGCGCTCCCCGCCGCGCTCGCCGAGGGGCTGCACGCGCTGGGGACGCTGGAGACGGTGGGCAACTACTACGGGCCGACGGAAGACACCACCTACTCCACCTGGTCGTTCGTGCCGCCCGGCGCGGAGCGCGTGCTGGTGGGCCGCCCCGCCGCCAACACCCGCGCGTACGTGCTGGACGATCGGCAGCGGCCGGTGCCGTTCGGCGTGGCGGGCGAGCTGTGGCTGGCCGGCGCCGGGGTGTCGCGCGGCTACCACCGCCGGCCCGCGCTCACCGCCGCCAGCTTCCGCCCCGACCCGTTCTCGGGCGAGCCCGGGGCGCGGATGTACCGCGTGGGCGACCGCGTGCGCTACCGCCCGGGCGGCGAGCTGGAGTACCTGGGCCGCCTCGACTTCCAGGTGAAGATCCGCGGCCACCGCATCGAGCCCGGCGAGGTGGAGGCCGAGCTGGCGCGCAACCCCCACGTGCGGCAGGCGGTGGTCGCCGTGCGCGGCGAGGGCGCGGGCGCGCGGCTGGTGGCCTGGGTGGTCCCGCGCCGCCACGCCGCCGCGCCGCCCGCCGCCGAGCTGCGCGGCTGGCTCCGCGCGCGGGTCCCCGAGTACATGATCCCCGCGGCGTTCGTCCCGCTGCCCGAGCTCCCGCTGTCGCCGAACGGAAAGATCGACCGCATGCGCCTGCCGGAGCCCGACCCCGAGCGCCCCGCCGACTCGGCGCCGGCGACCACGATGGAGCGCACCGTGGCGCGGGTGTGGGAGGAGGTGCTGGGCACCCCCGGCGTGGGGCTGGACGACAACTTCTTCGAGATCGGCGGGCACTCGCTGCTGCTGGCGCGGGTGCAGGAGCGCCTGCACGACGTGCTGGGCCGCCCCGTGTCGGTGATCGACCTGTTCCAGTTCTCCACCGTCCGCGCCCTCTCCGCCCACCTCGACCAGCCCGCGGGCGACGGCGCCGCGAAGCCCGACACCACCGCCGCGGAGACGGGGCAGGACCGCGCGGCGCTGCGGCGGGAGATGCTGCGGCGGGGGCGGCGGTAGGGGCGGCGATAGACGCATCGACAGCGAGGCATTGGTGCGGAGGGGAGACGTCGGCGCATGCGGCGGCGGCCCCCTCCCCCCGGCCCCCTCCCCGCGCTCCGCGCGCGCTCCGCGGGGGAGGGGGGGAACGGAACGGCAACGGCGGGAGCGGCGACGCGCGAAGGATTTTCCCGATCAACCTCTTCCGGAACGGGATGAGGTCGACGCCCTGCGGCGGCCGCAGAGGGCGCGACACCGCCGAAGCGCACCGAAGCATCCCCCCGCGTCACCCCCTCCCCCGCGGAGCGCGGGGAGGGGGCGGGGGAGGGGGCCGCCGCAGCATGCGCCACGCCCGGGCGAACAACGAGAAGTGCTTACGCTACACATAGATGGAGTACGCATGACCAGCATCGAGCAGCCGGAACAGACGCACGACATGGACGCCGACGCACAGAACGGCAGTGCGGGCGGCGAGTGGGACGTGGCGGTGATCGGGGTGGCGCTGCGCTTTCCGGGCGCGGACGACCCCGAGGCCTTCTGGCGCAACCTGCGCGAGGGCACCGACTGCATCACCTTCTTCGCCGACGACGAGCTGCGCGCCGCCGGCTACCCGGACGAGGTGCTCGGCAACCCCGCGTTCGTGAAGGCCACGGGGAAGCTGGGCGACGTGGAGCACTTCGACGCCGCGTTCTTCGGCTACTCCCCGCGCGAGGCGGAGACTCTGGAGCCGTCGCACCGCATCTTCCTGGAGTGCGCCTGGGAGGCGATGGAGGACGCCGGGTGGGACCCCGCGCGCATCCCCGGCGCCGTCGCGGTCTACGCCGGCGCGGCGGGGACGGGCTACAGCGAGCGCCACGTGCGCGGCAACCCCCAGGTGATGGCCGCCACCGGCGACTTCCAGCTCAAGCTGAACAGCGCCAGCGACTTCCTGGCCACCCGCGTGGCCTACAAGCTGGACCTGCGCGGCCCCGCCGTGAGCGTGCAGACCGGGTGCAGCACCTCGCTCGTCGCCATCCACCTGGCCGCCCAGTCGCTGCTGCGCGGCGAGGCCGACGTGGCGCTGGCCGGCGGCGCGTGCGTGCAGGTGCCCGTGGTCAGCGGCTACATGCACTCCCCCGGCGGCATCATGTCGCCCGACGGGCACTGCCGCACCTTCGACGCGCGCAGCGGCGGCGCCATCGGCGGCAACGGGATCGGCGTGGTGGTGCTCAAGCGCGCCGCCGACGCGCTGCGCGACGGCGATCCCATCCGCGCGGTGATCCGCGGCAGCGCCGTGAACAACGACGGCGCCGCCAAGGTCGCCTTCAGCGCGCCCGGCGTGGAAGGGCAGGCGGCGGTGATCGGCGAGGCGCTGGCGCTGGCGGGGGTCGAGCCCGACACCGTGGGCTTCGTGGAGACGCACGGCACCGCCACCGAGCTGGGCGACGTGATCGAGGTCGCCGCGCTCACCCGCGCCTACCGCGCGTCGACCGAGCGCGCCGGCTTCTGCGCGCTGGGGGCGGTGAAGAGCAACGTGGGCCACCTGGACAGCGCCGCCGGGGTCGCCGGCTTCATCAAGGCGGTGCTGGCGCTGGAGCATGGCGAGATCCCCCCGGTCGTCCACTTCACCGCGCCCAACCCGCGGCTGGAGCTCGCCGGGAGCCCCTTCTACGTGGCCGACCGGCTGATCCCGTGGGAGACGGACGGCCACCCGCGCCGCGCCGGCGTGAGCTCCTTCGGCGTCGGCGGGACGAACGCGCACGTGGTGCTGGAGGAGGCGCCCGCGCGGGCGCCGTCCGGCCCCTCGCGCCCGTGGCAGCTCCTCGCCGTCTCCGCGCGCGGCGCCGCCGCGGCCGAGCGGGCGGCGGCGCGGCTGGCGGACCATCTCCAGGCCCATCCCGAGCTGCCGCTGGCGGACGTCGCCCACACTTTGCGCGAGGGCCGCCGCGCCTTCGCGCACCGCCGCATCGCCGTCGTCCGCCAGGGCGAGGACGCGGCGGCGGTGCTGGGCGGCGCGATCCCCGAGCGGGTGGCGCGGGGCGTGGCCGAGGCGGGCTCGCCCTCCGTCGCCTTCCTCTTCCCCGGGCTCGGCGACCACTACCCCAACATGGCGCGCGGGCTGTACGAGGCCGAGCCCGCCTTCCGCGCGGAGGTGGACCGTTGCGCCGAGATCCTCCGCCCGCTGCTGGGCGCGGACCTGCGCGAGACCCTCTTCCCCGGCGACGCGCCGTCGGACGAGCCGGCGGCGGGCGGGTTCGACCTGCGCGCGATGATGCGGAAGCCGGAATCGGATCCCGCGGCCGAGCGGCTGAACCGCACCGAGCTCGCCCAGCCCGCCGTGTTCGTCATCGACTACGCGCTGGCGAAGCTGTGGATGAGCTGGGGGATCGTTCCCGAGGCGGTGATCGGCCACTCGCTGGGCGAATACGCGGCCGCCGCGATCGCCGGCGTCCTCTCGCTGGAGGACGCACTGACGCTGGTGGCCGAGCGCGCGAAGCTGATCCAGCCGCTTCCCGGCGGGGCGATGCTGGCCGTGTCGCTCGACCCCGCCGCCGTGCGCCCCCACCTCGCGGCGGACGTGGCGATCGCCACCGTGAACGCCCCCGGCCTCTCCGTGGTCGCCGGGCCGGACGAGGCGGTGGCGGCGCTGGAGGCGCGGCTCTCCGCCGCGGGCGTCGTGGCGCGGCGGCTGCCGACGACGCACGCCTTCCACACGCCGATGCTGCGTCCCGCCGCCGAGCGCCTGACGGAGCTCGCCTCCGCCGCGCGGCTGCGCCCGCCGAGCATCCCCATGGTCTCCAACGTCACCGGTACCTGGATCACCGACGCCGAGGCGACCGATCCCGGCTACTGGTCGCGCCACATGCTGGGCACCGTGCGCTTCGCCGAGGGCGTGGGCGAGCTGCTGAAGGAGCCCGGCCGCGTGCTGCTGGAGGTGGGCCCGGGGCAGACGCTGGGCACCTTCGTCCGCCAGCGTCCCGGGGAGGGGGAAGAGGCGCCCGCGGCAGTGATCCACTCGCTGCGCTACGCCTACGACCGCCGCCCCGACCAGGCGGTGCTGCTGGAAGCCCTCGGGCGGCTCTGGCTGGCCGGCGTGGCGCCGGACTGGACCGCGTTCCGTGGCGGCGAGCGGCGCCGGCGCGTCCATCTCCCCACCTATCCGTGGGAGAAGCAGCGCTACTGGGTCGATCCCCCCGCGTGGACGGAGGACGGATCGTCCGTCGCCGACCGCGGCAGGCGCGCGGACCCGGCGGAGTGGACCTCCATCCCCACCTGGAGCCGCACGCTCGCCGCGCCGCCGTCCGCGGACGCGGGCGCCGTCCTCCTGGTCCACGACGGCACCGGGGCGGGGGAGGCGCTCGCAACGGCGTTGTCGGGGGATGACGATCGCACCGTGACCGTCGCGCGCTTCGGCGCGACGTTCGGGCGCGGCCCGGACGGCTTCACCGTGCGCGCGGCGGAGCGCGACGACTTCCGCGCGCTGGCGGGCGCGGTGGCGGACGCGGCGCCGCGGGTCGTCATCTACGCCGCCAACGATCCCATCGCCTTCCTGCTGCTGGCCGGCGCGCTCGCGCACGCGGGCATCGCCGCGCGCCTGGTCGCCGTCACCCGCGAGGCGCAGGAGGTGACCGGGGCGGAGGCGGTGGACGCGCGCGCGGCGGCGCTGCTGGGCGCCTGCCGCGTGGTTCCGCAGGAGCACCCATCGCTTCCCTGCCGCGTGGTCGACGTCGTCGCCGGCGTCCCGGCGGACCGCGTCGCGGCGGAGGTGCTGGCGGAGGCGGACGACCTGGTGGCCGCGCTGCGCGGGCGGCACCGCTGGGCGCGCGGCTTCCGCTCCGTGCGCGCGGGGCGCCCGGCGGCGGCGTTGCGCGAGGGCGGCGTCTACGTCTTCGTCGGGGGGATGGAAGGGCGCAACGCACCCCTCGCCCGCGCCGTGGCGGCGGTGCCCGGCGTGCGCATCGCCGTGGTGGATGAGCGGATCCCCAACCTGGGCGAGCTCGACTTCTACCTTTCCATGCTCACCGACGAGAACCCCGCGCGCATCGCCGGCGAGGCGGTGAAGGCGCTGGCCGCCACCGGCGCCGAGGTGCGCGTGGAGCGCGCGGACGGGCCGGGCGGGCTGCGCACCGCGCTCCGCCGCATCGAAGAGCACTGGGGCCGCGTCGACGGGATCGTGCACTCCCCCGCCGTCGACCTCGACCTCGCCGCGGTGGACGAGGCGAACGCCGCCGCGTGGGGGCTGGAGCTGGACGAGCTGCAGGCGCAGCTCGCCGGGCTGAACGCCGCGCTCGCCGGTCGCACCCCCGACTTCGTGCTGGTGGAATCGTCGCTCGCGGGCGTGCTGGGCTCGTTCGGCCGCGTGCGCGTGGCGATGGCGAACGCGCTGACCGACGCCGCCGCGCTCGCGTCCGCCGCGGCGGGGACGCCGTGGACCAGCGTCGCGTGGGACCGCTGGACCGCCGGCCCGCTCCCCGAGGGCGACGACCTGTGGATCGGCGCCGACGACGTGGCCCCCGCGCTCGCCGCGGTGCTCTCGCTCGCCGGCGAGCCGAACGTGCTCGTCTCCACCGGCAGCCTGGACGAGCGCATCCGCCAGGGTGCCCGCGCGGCCGCCGAATCCGCCGCCCCCACCCAGCTCTACGCGCGCCCCGACGACCTGGCGACGGCGTACGCGGCACCGTCCAACGAGGTGGAAGAGCGCATCGCCGACGTGTGGCAGGGCCTGCTGGGCGTGGAGCACGTGGGCGTTCACGACGACTTCTTCGCGCTCGGCGGCCACTCGCTCCTCGCCACGCAGATCATCGCGCGGCTCAAGGACATGTTCGAGCTGGAGCTGCCGCTGAAGGTGATCTTCGAGGCGCCGACGGTGGCGAAGATGGCCGTGCTGGTGGAGGAAGCCATCCTCGCCGAGATCGACGAGCTGAGCGACGACGAGGCGGCGGAGCTGGTGGGGTAGGGGAGGGCAGGCGGAACGT
>DASQLJ010000253.1:0-6204 GCA_035630095.1 Longimicrobium sp. | reverse complement strand
TGCTGCCGGTGGAGGAGAGCGGATTCCGCCTGGGCGAGCACGATCTGGGGGAGATGGGCGACGCCGATCCGGACGCGGCGCTGCGCCGGCTGATGGCCGAGGAGGTCGCCGCGCCCTTCGACCTGGCGCGCGGGCCGCTGATCCGCGGGCGGCTGGTGCGCCTTGCGGACGACGACCACGTGCTCCTGCTCACCATGCACCACGTGGTGTCGGATGGATGGAGCGCGGGCGTTTTCACCCGCGAGCTGGGCGCGCTCTACGCCGCCTTCCGCCGCGGCGAGGCCGATCCGCTCGCCCCGCTGCCGGTGCAGTACGCCGACTACGCGGCGTGGCAGCGGCGCTGGGTGGACGGGCCGCTCCTGGAGCGGCAGGCGGCGTACTGGACGCGCGCGCTGGGCGGCGCCCCCGAGCTGCTGGCGCTCCCCACCGACCGCCCGCGCCCGGCACGCCCCGACCACGCCGGCGCCGCCGTGCGGGTCGAGCTGGACGAGGCGCTGACCGCGTCGCTGAAGGCGCTGGGCCAGCGGCACGGGACCACGCTGTTCATGACGCTGCTGGCCGGGTGGGCCACCGTGCTGGGCCGGCTGGCGGGGCAGGACGACGTCGTCATCGGCACGCCCACGGCCAACCGCGGGCGGCGCGAGATCGAGGGGCTGATCGGCTTCTTCGTGAACACGCTGGCGCTGCGCGTGGACCTGTCCGCGTCGCCGACGGTGGGCGAGGTGCTGGAGCGGGTGCGCGCGCGGGCGGTGGAGGCGCAGGGGAACCAGGACATCTCGTTCGAGCAGGTGGTGGAGCGGGTGCAGCCGGTGCGCAGCCTGGCCCACGGCCCGCTCTTCCAGGTGATGCTCACCTGGCAGAACGCGCCGCGTGACGGGCTGAAGCTGCCGGGGCTGGAGCTGGCCCCGGTGACGGGCGCCGTCTCCGTGGGGATGGCCAAGTTCGACCTGTCGCTCTCCCTCGCGGAGCGCGGCGGGCGGATCGTGGGGAGCGCGACCTACGCGACCGCGCTCTTCGACCAGGCGACGGTCGAGCGCTACCTGGGCTACCTGGCCCGCGTGCTGGAGCAGATGGCCGCCGGCGACGACCTCCCGGTGCGGTCGCTGGAGATGCTCTCCGCGGACGAGCGCGGCCGGCTCCTGGGCGAGTGGAACCGCACGGAGACGGCGTACCCGTCCACCGCCTGCATCCACCAGCTCGTCGAGGCCCAGGTCGCGCGGACGCCGGACGCCGACGCGATCGAGTTCGAGGGCGAGCGGCTGAGCTACGCCGAGCTGAACGCGCGGGCGAACCGCCTCGCGCACCACCTGCGCGCCCGGGGCGTCGGGCCGGACGTGCGCGTGGCGCTGTGCACCGAGCGCGGGCTGGAGATGGCGATCGGCCTGCTCGCGGTGCTCAAGGCCGGCGGCGCGTACGTGCCGCTCGACCCGTCGTACCCGGAAGACAGGCTGCGCTTCATGCTGGCGGACAGCCGCCCGGCGCTGCTGCTGACGGAGTCGACCCTCGCGGAACGATTCGAGGAATCCGGCCTCCCCGTCATCGTCCTCGACACGGACGCGTCCGGGTGGGCGAATCATCCGGAGACGAATCCGGTTGATGCGGGGCTGACGCCCGACCACCTGGCGTACGTCATCTACACCTCCGGCTCCACCGGCCAGCCCAAGGGGGTGATGAACCTGCACCGCGGGCTGGTCAACCGCCTCGCGTGGGGCCAGCAGGCGTGGCCGCTCGGCGCGGACGACGCGGTGCTGCTGAAGACGTCGCTGAGCTTCGACGGGCTGGTGCGCGAGCTGTTCTGGCCGCTGATCGCCGGCGCGCGCGTCGTCGTGGCGCGGCCGGAGGGGCACCGCGACCCCGTCTACCTGCTGGATACCATCCGCGGCCGGGGGATCACCACCCTCAACCTCGTCCCCTCGCTCCTCCAGGTGCTGGTGGAAGAGCCGGGGATGGAGCGCTGCCGCGGGCTGAAGCGCGTGCTGTGCGGGGGCGAAGCGCTTTCGGGCGCGCTGCTGGCGCGGGTGCACGAGCGGCTTCCCTGGATCGACGTCCACAACCTCTACGGCCCCTCCGAGGCCGCGACCGCCGCCGTCGCGCTCAACTGCACGGCGGACGGGACGCGGGCGAGCGTGCCGGTCGGCCGGCCGGTGGGGAACACGCGGCTCTACGTCCTGGACGGCGAAGGCGAGCCGGTGCCGGTGGGCGTGGCGGGCGAGCTGTACATCGGCGGGGCCGGGGTGGCGCGCGGCTACGAGGGGCGGCCGGAGATGACGGCCGAGCGCTTCGTCGCCGACCCGTTCGGCGGCGAGGCGGGCGCGCGGATGTACAGGACGGGGGACCTGGCGCGCTGGCTGGCGGACGGAAACGTCGAATTCGTCGGCCGCAACGACGCGCAGGTGAAGATCCGCGGCTACCGCGTGGAGCCGGGCGAGATCGAGGCGCGGCTGCGGGAGCAGCCGGGCGTGCGCGACGCGGCCGTGCTGGCGCGCGAGGACGTCCCCGGCGACCGGCGCCTGGTGGCCTACGTCGTCGCGGACCCCTCAGTCACCGTCGAGGCGCTGCGCGCGCACCTGGGCGAGCGGCTGCCGGAGTACATGGTCCCCGCGGCGTACGTTCGGCTCGAAGGCCTGCCGCTGACGCCGAACGGGAAGGTGGACCGCCGCGCCCTCCCCGCCCCCGAGGGCGACGCCTACGTCACCCGCGGCTACGAGACACCCGCGGGGGAGATCGAGGCCGCCGTCGCGGAGATCTGGGCGGGCGTTCTGCGCATCGACAAGGTCGGCCGCTGGGACGACTTCTTCGAGCTGGGCGGGCACTCGCTGCTGGCGGTGCAGGTGGTCTCCCGCGTCCGCCAGGCGCTGGGGGTGGAGGTGGCGCTGGGCGACCTCTTCGTCCGCCCCGTGCTGCGCGACTTCGCCCGCGAGCTGGAGACGGCGACGCGCGCCGAGCTGCCGCCGATCGAGACGGCGCCGCGCGACGCGCGCCTCCCGCTGTCGTTCGCGCAGCAGCGGCTGTGGTTCCTCCGCGAGCTGGGCGGCGGCGGCAGCGCGTACCACATCCCCACCCGCATCCGCATGCGCGGCGAGCTGGACCGCGAGGCGCTGGGCCGCGCTTTGGACCGCATCGTCGCGCGCCACGAGGCGCTGCGGACGACGTTCGCGCAGGTGGACGGCGAGCCCGAGCAGCGCGTCGCGCCGGTGGCGGCGAGCGCCTTCCATCCCGTGGAGCACGATCTTTCCGCGCACCCGGATGCCGAGGCCGAGCTGCGCCGCCTGGCCGGCGAGGAGGCGCGCGCGCCCTTCGACCTGGCGCGCGGCCCGCTGGTCCGCGGCCGGCTGGTGCGCATGGCGGAGGACGACCACGTGCTGCTGGTCACCCTGCACCACATCGTCGCGGACGGGTGGAGCGTGGGGGTGTTCACCCGCGAGCTGGGCGCGCTCTACGCCGCCTTCCGCCGCGGCGAGCCCGATCCCCTCGCGCCGCTCCCGGTGCAGTACGCCGACTACGCCGCGTGGCAGCGGCGCTGGGTGGAGGGCGACGTCCTCGCCGCGCAGGCGGACTACTGGGCGCGAACGCTGGCCGGCGCGCCGGAGCTGCTGGCGCTCCCCACCGACCGCGCGCGGCGGGTGGAGCAGGACCACGCTGGTGCCCGCGTCCGCCTGGAGCTGGACGAGGCGCTGACGGCGGGGCTGAAGACGCTGGGCCGCCGCCACGGGACCACGCTCTTCATGACGCTGCTGGCCGGCTGGGCGACGGTGCTGAGCCGCCTCGCGGGGCAGGACGACGTGGTGATCGGCACCCCCGTGGCCAACCGCCAGCGCACCGAGCTGGAGGGGCTGATCGGCCTGTTCGTGAACATGCTGGCGCTGCGCGTGGGCGTGGGCGACGCGCCGAGCGTGGCGGAGCTGCTGGGGCTGGTGAAGGCGCGCATCCTGGGGGCGCAGCATCACCAGGACATCCCCTTCGAGCAGGTGGTGGAGCGGGTGCAGCCGGCCCGCAGCCTGTCGCACTCCCCGCTCTTCCAGGTGGTGTTCGCCTGGCAGAATACGCCGGGGGGCGACCTGGCGCTGCCGGGGCTGGAGACGGGCGGCGCGGGCGCGGCGGCGTCGAACATCACCGCGCGCTTCGACCTGGCCCTCACCCTCTCCGAGACGCGCGGGCGGATCGCCGGGAGCGTGCTCTACGCCGAGGCGCTGTTCGACGCGGCCACGGTGGAGCGCTACGGCGGCTACCTGCGCCGCGTGCTGGAGGAGATGGTGGCCGACGACGCCCAGCGCGTGGACCGGCTGGCGCTGCTCCCGCCGGACGAGCGCCGGCAGGTGATCGATGGATGGAACACGACCGACGTCGCCTATCCCGCCGGCGCCTGCGTGCACGACCTGATCGCCGCGCAGGCGGCGCGGACGCCGGACGCGGTCGCCGTGGCCTTCGAGGGCCGGTCGCTCACCTACGCCGAGCTGGACGCGCAGTCGAACCGGCTGGCGCACGCCCTGGTGGACCGCGGCGTGGGACCCGAGGCGCGCGTGGCGCTCTGCGTGGAGCGCAGCCCGGAGATGGTGGTGGGGCTGCTCGCGGTGCTCAAGGCGGGCGGCGCCTACGTGCCGCTCGACCCGTCGTACCCGGTCGATCGGCTGCGCTACATGCTGGCGGACAGCGCGCCCGCCGTGCTCCTCACCCAGCGCTCCCTCCGCCCGCTCTTCGCCGGGGACGATGTTCCGGTGCTGGAGCTGGACGCGGGGGCGGACGCGTGGGCGGACCGGCCGGCGAGCACCCCGCCGCGCGGCGCGCTGACGCCGGACCATCTCGCCTACGTGATCTACACCTCCGGCTCCACCGGCCAGCCGAAGGGCGTGATGTGCCCGCACCGCGGCGTGGTCAACCAGCTCAGGTGGAGCCAGGGGTTCTGGGCGCTCGAGGCGGGGGAGGCGGTGCTGCAGAAGATCCCGCTCAGCTTCGACGTGTCGGTCCGCGAGCTGTTCTGGCCGCTCACGGCGGGCGCCCGCGTGGTGCTGGCGCGGCCGGAGGGGCACAAGGATCCCGCCTACCTGGTGGACGTGATCCGCCGCGAGCGGGTCGCCGCGACGCACTTCTCGCCGTCGATGCTCGACGTCTTCCTGGCGCATCCCGACGTCGCCGGCTGCACCTCGCTGACCCGCGTGCTCACCGGCGGCGAGTCGCTGTCGCCCGCCCTCGTCCAGCGCTTCTACGAGCGGCTCCCCGGCGCCACGCTCTACCACATGTACGGCCCCACCGAGACCGTCGTCGCCGCCACGGGGCAGGCGTATCCCGCGGACGCCGACGAGGGCGCGCACCGCATCGGCCGTCCCGTCGCCAACACGCGCGTCTACGTGCTGGACGCCGCCGGCGAGCCGGTGCCGGCGGGCGTCGCGGGCGAGCTGTACGTGGGCGGCGCGCAGGTGGCGCGCGGCTACGCGGGGCGGCCGGGGCTGACGGCGGAGCGCTTCGTCCCCGATCCCTTCGCCGCCACGCCCGGCGCGCGGCTGTACCGCACCGGCGACGTGGCCCGCCGGCAGCAGGGCGGCACGGTCGAGTTCGTCGGCCGCAACGACGCGCAGGTCAAGATCCGCGGCTTCCGCGTGGAGCTGGGCGAGATCGAGACGCGGCTCGGCGAGCACCCCGGCGTCCGCGAGGCGGTCGTCGTGGCGCGGGCGGACGGGGCCGGCGGCAAGCGGCTCGCCGCGTACTGGACGGGCGCCGAGGCGGTGGAGGCGGAGACGCTCCGCGCCCATCTCGCCGAGCGCGTGCCGGAGTACATGGTCCCCGCGGCGTACGTGCGCCTGGACGCGCTCCCCCTTCTCCCCAACGGCAAGGTCGACCGCGCCGCGCTCCCGGCCCCCGCCGACGATGCGTTCGCGACCCGCGCCTACGAGGCGCCGGAAGGGGAGACGGAGGAGGCGCTGGCCGAGATCTGGGCCGAGGTGCTGGGGGTGGAGCGCATCGGCCGCCACGACCACTTCTTCGACCTGGGCGGGCACTCCCTGCTGGCGACCAAGGTGCTCGTGCGCATCAGCCGCGAGACCGGGGCCGACATCGCCCTGAAGGACATCTTCGACACCCCGGTGCTCTCGGCGCTGGCCGCGCGCATCGTGCAGGCGCAGCTCGCCCAGTTCGATCCCGAAGAGCTCGCCGCCCTGATCCGCGAGTCCGAAGCCGTCGCGTAGACACGCCGCCAACCGGCGTTTCCCA
>DASQLJ010000252.1:0-3435 GCA_035630095.1 Longimicrobium sp. | reverse complement strand
GAGGCGCGGACGGTCTCAACAGGCGCGCCAGTGCGTGAGTGCGCCAGTGCGATTTTGACTTCGTCCGAGAACCGAGAACGATGTACGAAACGAGCCCCCGCCCGGACATCCGGCGGGGGCTCGTCGCATCTCCAGTCATCGCCCGCTCGGGATCCCAACGCACTCACGCACTCGCGCACTCACGCACCTGGTGAGACCGCCTCCGGAGCGCGCTACAGCTTGGAGTACTGCAGCGGCGGCGTCGCATCGCGCGCGGGGACGGCGAGCAGGAAATGCAGCGCGCGGCGCAGGCGGCGCGCCCAGGCCCGCTCGTTGTGCTGGCCACCCATCTCCACGAAGAAGAGCAGGTCGTGGCCGGTGCGGTAGCCCTTCTTCTCCAGCAGCTCCTTCATCCGGCGCACGTCGGCGACCTCGTCGGGGCCCTCGTTGGTGCCCACGTCCAGGTAGATGCGGCCGCCGGAGAACGGCCGCTCGTCGATCCACCGGTAGATGGTGCGGTTTCCGAACCAGAACGCCGCGCTCATCACCCCCACGAACCCGAACGTCTCGGGGTTGCGGAAGAAGGCGTACAGGCTGATCAGCCCGCCCATCGACGAGCCGGCGATCCCCGTGGACTCGCGCTCGGGGCGGGTGCGGAAGTCGCGGTCCACGACGGGCTTGACCGTCTGCACGATGAAGTCGACATAGTCGTCGCCGCGGCCGCCCTGCTTGTGGCGCGGCTCGGCCCAGGGGCTGTACTCGTTCAGCCGCTCCTCGCCCATGTTGGGGATGGCGACGACGATCGCCTCCAGCCCGGCCGTGCTGGCGTTCTCCAGCGTCTGCCCCACCTCCCACGCCTCGCCGAAGCTGGTGGCGCGGTCGAAGAGGTTCTGCCCATCGTGCATGTAGATCACGGGGTAGCGCCGGTCGCCGCGCGCGTACGACGGCGGGAGGTAGACCAGCAGGTCGCGCCGGTTGCCGAGCTGCGGGCTCTCCACCCCCTCCAGCACCTTCACCGTGCCGACCACCGTGTGGCCTTCCTCGGCCGTCATCGTGTAGTCCCGCCACCCGGGCGCGGCGCCTTCCTCCGGCTGCACGTCCACGGCGTCCTGCGTCGAATCCGTCATCGTCTCCTTCGATCCATGCAAACACCCGCGTCCGCCGGCAGCGAGCCCGTCCGGCGCGAGCGCCCCGGGTTCTGGTTCACGAACCGTTCCGCCTCGCCGCTCTCGATACCCCCATCCCGCGCGAGCGGTCAGTGCTCGGCGATGCGCACGACGGCGAGCGCGGCGTGGTCCATGGCGTAGAGCGCGTCCAGCAGGCGCTGGCGGAAGGTACCGGGGCCCTCCGAGTCGCGCGCCGCGATCTCGCCGGCCACGCCGATCACCGCGAGCGCGGCGGCGGCGGCGAACACCGGGTCGTCGTGCGCGGCCAGGAAGGCGCCCACCAGCGCCGTGGCCGAGCAGCCGAGCGCCGTCACCCGCGTCATCATCACGTGGCCGTTCTCCACCGAGAGGGTGCGGGCGCCGTCGGTCACGTAGTCCACCGCGCCGGTGACGGCCACCACGCAGCCCAGGCGCCCCGCCAGCGCGCGCGCCGCGGCCACCGCGTCGTCGGAGCCGTGGGCGCTGTCCACGCCGCGCGTGCCCTCCACCCCGCCCGCCAGCGCCAGGATCTCGGACGCGTTGCCGCGAATCACCGTGGGGCGCCGCGCGGCCAGCTCGCGCGCGGTCTGCGTGCGGTAGCGGGTGGCGCCGGCGCCCACGGGATCGAGCACCCACGGCTTGCCCAGCGCCACGGCGCGGTCGGCGGCGCGGCGCATGGCCTCCACCCACTCGGGCGAGAGCGTGCCGATGTTCACCACCAGCGCGTGCGAGATGGCGACGAAGTCCTCCACCTCTTCCAGCGCGTGCACCATCGCGGGGGCGGCGCCCACGGCCAGGAGCGCATTGGCGCTCACGTCCATCGCCACGTAGTTGGTGATGTTGTGCACCAGCGGCGACCGCTCCCGCAGGGTGCGCAGCGCGTTCCAGACCTCGTCAGTGTAGTCCATGTCCACGTTTCGCGGGGCTCGGTATACTGAGTCGGAAGGACGAAAGGACGCGCGCGGAAGCCGCCGCGCAAGACCGCCATCCATCGTCCGATGCCGTTTACGCGAGATTCAGTGCCCCACGAAGCAGCAGATGCTCCAGCGAGACGCAGCCCGCGCCGAACATCTTTCGCGTCGATGCTGTGCGGGGCTTCCGGCCGCGGCTCGGCGGGACGATCGAGACCGTGGGAGGTGGGGACGCGCAAAAGCCCGGCGAGCGAAGATGCCTGCCGGGCTTTCCGTGATCACGATGGGCGCTGAGGGATTCGAACCCCCGACCCCCTGTGTGTAAGACAGGTGCTCTGAACCAGCTGAGCTAAGCGCCCGTTGGGCCTACCAGATGATGCCCAGCGGGATCAGCACCGCGTACCCCAGCACCAGCAGCAGCGGCGCCAGCACGGTGTCGCCGCCGCTCATCAGCACGAAGCCGACGACGATGGCCAGCAGCCCCGCGGCGAGCAGCGCCCAGTTGCGGGGCGAGAAACGAAGCGCGCCTTCGGTGTCGGCGGGCGCGGTCTGGGCGGCGCGGGAGGCCGCGGGCGTGGGTCTGGGCATGGTAAAAAGCTACCCCCGCCGCCGAAACGCGTCAACCCCGCGCCCGGCAAGCGGATGCCGCGCATCGGCGGAGCGACGCGGACTTTGGCGACGGTCAGCCGCCGATGGCGACCAGGCGGCCGCGGCGCAGCGCCACCACGCGCGAGGTGCCGGCGCTGCCGAGCGCGGCGTGGCGGATGTCGGCGGCGTGGGTGGCGAAGAGGTCGGCCCAGCCGGCGCGGGCGGAGGCGGTGAAGCCGTCGCCGAGCACCTGCGCCAGGGTGTCGAGCAGCGCATGCCCCACCAGCGCCAGGTGCGGCGCCTCCCACGCGTCGGTCAGCGGCGGAAGGATCCCGTCCGGCGGCCGATTCCCCTGGCCGCCCGCGGCGGGGACGAGGGACGACAGCGCGCGGATCAGCGCGCGGCCCTGCTCGCGCATGTCGGCGCCGCGGAAGAGGCGGCCGAGCTGCGGGTCGCGCTCCAGCAGGTGCTCGTAGAAGGCCTCGGCCAGGGCGGCGGTGCCGGTGCCGGTGGCCCGGGCCCAGCTTTCCCGCACGTGGTCGCGCGTGTCCAGGATCATCGGCCTCGGTGGGTGGGTCGGGGCGCGGCGTCTTTCGTTCACTTCCCCCAGAGCAACGGCCGGGCCGCAAATGACCGAGGATCCATGATGATGCGCCGCAACGCGTTATGGATCACGGACCGGGGCGGGAACAGGTGATTGTGGCACGCGTGGGACAAAATGGGACGCGGCAGAGTCACCCGTGCCGCACCTTCAGGGCGCGAAACGGGTCCTCGATCCCAGGGTCGAGGTGCAGGGGTTGGCGCACGCGGCG
>DASQLJ010000251.1:0-6357 GCA_035630095.1 Longimicrobium sp. | reverse complement strand
CGCGCCGGGGCGCGAGCCGATCGCGTTGCGGGTGAACGTGCCCTTCGCCGGGTGGGTCAAGGACGACGAGCGCAACCGGGTGGCGGACGACCTGAAGTGGTCGACCAGCGACCGCGAGGAGTTCCTCGCCTCGGTGTTCCTCCGCAACGTGGCCGCGCTGGCGCTCGCCAGCGCCCGCGAGGCGGGGGTCCGCCCCGAGAACGTCACGTTCGCGTACGCGTATCCGCGCGCCTTCGAGACCGACCGGCTGACCGACCTGCAGGCCCGCTGGCGCGGCGTCCTGGGCACCTCCGACGGCGGGAGCGCGGCCGGTCGTCCGCACCTGGCCGCCCCGCTCGACGAAGGGCAGAGCGCGCTCCAGTACTTCCTGAGCCGCCGGTCGATCGCGATCACAGGCGACGTCTCGGTGATCATGGACGTGGGCGGCGGGACCACCGACCTAGCGGCGTATGCGCGCGGCACGGCACTGATCCTCGATTCGCTCCGCTGGGGCGGGCGCGACCTAGTGAGCTCGCGCGTGCGCCAGAGCGGCGTCAAGGGGTTCACCAATCCCTTCGTCCGCGCGTTCGCCGAATGGGCCGAACAGAACGGCCTTCCCGGCTCGCAGCTCGAGCCTCTGCACAAGTTCAAGAAGGAGGGGCACGACGCGCTGGCGCTCGGATACCTGCTGCGCACCCCCTGGTATCGGGCGGACGGCGCGCTCCGCTTCCGCGAGACCCCGGAGTACGGCGCGTTCCGCGGCGCGGTGCTGTACTTCTTCGCGGCCGCCTTCCACTACACCGGACTGCTGCTGCGCGCGCTCGACACGGCCCATCCGGACCTGCGGCTCGACGCGGTCGTTCTGGCGGGGAACGGGAGCCGCTTCCTGGAGTGGCTGCAGCGCGAATGGGGCGAGGCGGTTTCCAACCCCTTCCGCGACGTGCTGCTGGCCGTGCTTTCGTCCGCGCGCGGAGTCCCCGAGGCAAAGGCGCCGCGCGTGGTGCAGAGCCCCTCGCCCAAGCACGAGGTCGCGCTGGGGCTGGTCACCGGCGCGGACGCCGCGAAGCTGGCGTTAGCCGCCGACGCCAAGGGCTCGGTGGTCGGCGAGTTGGTGCGCATCGAGCGCCCCGGCGGCGAGCCGACGTCCTACTCCGTGACCTCGCGCACCGCCTCGCACCTGAAGGCCACCCGCGAGTCCATCAGCGGCATCCGCTGGGAGAGCGGTCCGATGGAGATCGACCGCTTCCACGGCGTGCTGGCCGCCGCCGCGCGCGAGCGGCTGACGGGCGTGGGCGGTCCCTGGCCGGGCTTCCCCGACCACCTGGAGCACGCCCTGCGCGGGATGGGGGCGGAGGGAATCCGGCAGGCTACCCGAACGCGGCTGGAGATGCTGCTGCGCGAAACGAAGGGTGTTCCCGGAAGTCTCTTCATGGTCGAGACCGCGGCGGTGCTCGACCATCTGATGGATGCGTTCTTCGTCTCGTACGCCCGAGGTGAGGAATGAACCCACTCGCATGGATCGCGGTGGGAGTCGTGGCGGGTCTAGCCGCCGCGCTGGTGCTGGTCCGGAAGGGCCTGTTTCCCGGGTGGCTGATGCGCGTCGATCCGGGCGGGAAGCGCCGGACCGGGGCCGAGTTCCTCTCCGATCGCCCGGGCGCCGAAGCGGATCCGCCGGACGCGATCCGCGTGCGTATCGATTATGAGCATTTGAGGCAGATCCGCGGAGACATCCAGGGCCTGCACGTTCTCCGCAACGACGTCCAGCGCGTGGGAGACCTGCTCGAGCGGGTGCTCGAGGAAGCCATGGGCCTTCAGCAGCACCGAGCCTTGGCGGGCTCGCCGCGGCCGGACCCGGCCGCAGGGCGACCCGCAGCGCGGCCGGAACCGGCCAGGGAACCCCGGCGAGAACCCTTACGCGAAGTGGCGCGGGAACGGCCTCCGGAACCGGGGCGCGGAGGTGTGGAGGAGCCCCCGCCGACCCGGCGCGCAGCGTGGCCGCACGACGGGCGAGACGACGAGTTCCGTGTGCAGCACGACGAAACCGAGGGAGGGTTCGATCCGAATCCGGCGCGACCGCCCGCCCTGGGAGATCCCGCCTACAACCTGCCCTCGATCGCGCCGCAGCGTGCGCCCTCGCACGACGCCGTGTTCGTCGAAGCGAAAGACGACGTCATCATGCCGAGCGAGCGGCACCCACCGGAAGCCTGGCTGGAGCGCATGGGGGGAGATGGCGAGGTGTGGCTGAACCCGCGGGTGCCGCTCACCGACCCGGCGCTGCAGCGCTGGAGCACGTTCTTCGATTGGGAGCGCCGGGAGCCGGGTGGCAGGTACCAGGCCACCCGCCCCGCGCGGGTATCGTGGTCCGGCAGCTCCGGCACGGTGTTGAGCAAGGGAACGGCGCGACCGCTATGAGCGAGCAACAGCCTGCGCCCGCAGGCAGGGCGGTTCCGACCCCGACGCCGACCCCGGCCCCGGCCCCGCCGAAGACGCTCGGACGCCTGGCGCTCCCGCCGCGAGGAAGCGAGTCGGCCGCGATCTACGAACGGTTCGGAGTGCTCTTCTACCTCGTCGCCAGCGCGGCACTGTTCGGAGTCCTGCTGGCGCGGGAGCAGGGCTCCAGGGTAGCGGCGGTGCGAGAGCTGATCGGGCTGGGAGCGGAAGCCAACTACGCCCTTTTCGGCCTAATCGTGCTGGGATTCATGCTGGTGCTGCGGGCTTGGTGGAGCGTGCGCCAGGACCGGGCCGAGATGGCCGCCGAGGAAGAAGACGTGGAGTGGGTCAACCTCCACGGGCGCGAGGCGCTGGGGCTGGTGTTCGCGCCTACGGCCCAGCGCGAAGGGCTCTTCCGCAAGGGCGACCGCGAGTACACCGCCGAGGCGGGCGGGCGCGTCGAGACGCTGATGGACGACCGCGTGCGGCGGATCCTGGAGAAGGCCCGTGATCCCTATCTGCGCGTGTCGCCCGACGAACTGCGCGGGATCGCGGAGACGCGCACCGCGCGCTACGGCGTGTTCGCCCGCTACGCCTCGTCGCTCCTCCTCCTCCTCGCCGTGCTCGGTACCTTCGCCGGGGTCAAGACGGCGCTCCCCGGGCTGATCGACGCGGTGTCGCAGACCGGCGGCGCGCAACCGGGCGCCGCCGACATCGCCGCGCCGCTGCGCGCCGTGGCCGACGCCTTCGGCGGCAACGCCCTAGCGCTGGTGGGCGCGATCGCCGTGGGGCTGATGGCGCAGGGGCTCGCCACCGGAAGGCGAAACCTGCTGGAAAGGCTGGAACTGGTCTCAACCGAGTTCCTCTACGGCGGGCTGCACGGCGGCGGCTCGGTCGATCCGCTGACCGAGGCCGTCCGCGAGCTGCGCGAGACGGCCGCATCGGTCCGCGACACCGGGCGCGCGATCGAGGGACTCGAGTCCGGAATGAACGGGCTGTCGGAAAGCTTCCACGAGGCGTTCGAGCGGCTGAACCAGCGCCTCGTGGAGCTCACCGCGCAGCAGGACCAGGCGCTGCACGAGAAGACCGGGAGCGAGCTGCGGGAGATGCAGCGCCGGGTGGGGACGCTCGCCGAGAAGGTCGAGGGCGTGGCGCGCGCCTACCACGGGATCGTCGACACGGTGCAGGAGCGTTCCCACGCGTCCGAGCAGGCGATCGACCTGCTGAGGCAGAGCGCCGTGTCGCTGCACGACGCGCTCCGCTCGCTCGGCACCTACCAGGCCGGGGCGGAGCGCACCGCCGCCGGGGTGCAGCAGACGCTCGCCGCCCTGCGGGAAGGGAGCGACGCGGTGGTGACGCGGATGGAGGCCGTGGCCGTCGCGGTCGAGCGCGCGCAACCGGCGATCGACACCGTCGACCTGATGCTGCAGCGGGTGGCGGAGCGCGTCTCCAGCGTGGATGAACGCGCCGCGGCCGCCTGGACCCAGGCGGCCGAGATCATGAACGGACGCATGAACGCGGCAATCGAGACGCTGCAGGCGTCCGCCCGCGCCAGGGCTTCGGAGGCGGTGGCGGCCCCCGGGCCAGGGCCCGACGCCTTGCAGCGCGACCCGGAGGTGAGCGCCCTCCTGCGCCGCATCGCTTCCGCGCTAGAGACCGAACGCGGGCCCACCCGGCGGCAGCTCGTGGCGGCGCAGGGAGCCGGCACCCTGGCCGCGCTGGGCGTGGGATACGGCCTCTACCTCGTCGGCCGTGCCCTCCTCCCGCTCCTCGGCCTCGGGAGCTAGGGGAGATGAGACCCGGCGCTGCCGACGAGGAGGGTGACGGAGGGCCATGGCCGGCCTTCGCCGACCTGCTGGCCGCCACCACCCTGCTCTTCCTGATCCTGTTCGCGGCGCTCGCCGTGCCGGCCATGCAGCGGGCCGGCCAGGCCGACACCCAGGCGTCGAACTTGGCGCGAATCGATTCGGTGCTGACCCGGGCGGCCGCCGACCGCCGGGTGAGCGTACAGCGCGTGGGCGACTACGTGCTGGTGCGCATCGCCGAAGACGCCACCTTCCCCAGGAACGAGCACGCGCTCGCCCGGATGAAGCCGGAGGGAAAGGCGATCCTGCGCGACTTCGGGCGCTTCCTTTCCGAGGGGCTGGTGGACGAGATCGACCAGGTGCAGGTGGTCGGCCACACCAGCAGCGAGGGGAGCGACGAGCGCAACTGGGTGCTGGGCGCCTCGCGCGCCGCCACCGTAGCGCTCTTCCTGATCGACAGCGCCGGGGTGCCCGCCTGCCGCGTTTCGGCGCTCGGACGCAGCCACTACTACCCGGTGCGGCCCGAGCGTGCCCGCGCCGGCGGAGGGGCCGACCCCGCTGATCGCCGGATCGAGCTGGAGATCCGCCCCCAGCTTCCGGGCGACACGGTGCAGCGGCGCCGGCGCGACGCCTGTGTTGGAACCCGCCGGTGAGCGCGGCGGCGCCCCGGTCGGCCGCCGCCCTGCGCGGCCGCGTCGACCTGTCGGACGAGGCGCGCCGGCACCTGTCCGGAGTGGAACGCGAAGCCGACGAGCTGCGGGTGGAGATCGACGCCCGGCTTGGCGGTGCCACTGGAGATCCCACGCTGACCGACGCGGCGGCCGACCTCACTGGCTTTCTGGACGGCCCGAAGAGCCCGCTGCAGCGCGCCCTGGGCCGGCGGGGGACCGATCTCGAGCGGGGGGGGTTGGCCCGCAGGTCGCTCGACCACGCGTGGATCGCGGTGCAGGGGCGCGCCACTCGCGCGGTCTGGCGCCACGATGCGGCGGTGGCCGTGGAGCGGGTGCTGCGGCGGATCCGCCACCGTTTTTCCGCGCGGCTTCCGTGGCACCTGCAGCGGGCGCTGGACCGCGCCGGCGTGGACGAGGGCTCGCTCCGTACGCGCGAAGCCGCGTGGCTGCAGGCCCGGCGAACGCGGCTGGAGCAGGCGGAGGAGGAGCTCGCCGCCGCCGAGCGCCGGCTTCCCGTGCACGTGGAGGATCCACTGGAGGTGGAGCGGTGGCCGGATGCCGTCTCGGCGGCCGAACTGGCGGCGGCGGTGGCGGAGGCCGACCGCGCCAGGGCCGCGGACGCATCCGTCGGCCAGGCCAACGCGCTTCGCGGCCTTTCCAGGCGGCATCTAGAGCTCCTGCGCGGGCCGCCGGCGGCGGCACGTGCGGCTCGCACGCTGGGCGAGATCGCCGCGAACGAGTCGGTGGCGATGGTGGAGGCGGGGCTCGCGCCCGGCAGCGCCGATCTCGATGCATGGGGAATTCTCCTCCGCCACGCATCGCAGAACCGGGCCCCGGGCGGCCCCGGCGCACCCCGCGCGGCGATCAGGGACGCCATGGCCGCCCCTCCATCGACGCTGTACGTGGTGCCGCTGTTCGGACCCTACGTCCTCATCCGGATGGGAGATGGCTGGCCGGTGCAGGTGCGGGGGCGCGGGGTCCGCTGCGGCGTGGAAGCCGAGTGCGTGGCCGCCATCCCGCCGGGTGCCGACGCCGTCACCCTCGAACCCGCGGCCTGGGCGGACCCGCTGTTCGACCTTCCCTCCGACGCGGGTGGCCACTGGCTGGAGACCGGCACGCCGGCCGTAGTCTTCCCCTTCGCCCGCATCGCCACGAACCGGTGGCTGGCCGAGGTGGTCGTCCGCGGCACGCTGCGGGTGGGGACGACTCCCGCCTGGGAGGCCCTGCCACGGCGGTCGGGCGCGTCGGTCCGCATCCTCGCTCCCGCCAGCGGCGTGGCAGGGAGCGCAGTGCTCGCCACTGGGGAACCCGTCAGCACGGCGCAGGCCTTCGGATGGGAAACGCAGACGGTGCCGCTCCCGCTGCGCGACCTGACGCAGGGGTGGCTGCGCACAGCCGCCACGGTGGACGGGCAGCGCACGGTGCAACAGGAGCACGCGTTCTTCCGCGCGCTGGAAACCCGCACCACCGGG
>DASQLJ010000250.1:0-20715 GCA_035630095.1 Longimicrobium sp. | reverse complement strand
GAGCTTCGTCGCCGCCGGGATCGGGGGGGTCGCGTCAGCGCGTGCGGGGACATTCTACCAGCAGCTTTCGCGGCCGGACTGGGCGCCTCCGGCGTCGATCTTCGGACCCGTCTGGAGCGTTCTGTACCTTCTGATGGGAGTGGCCGCCTGGCTCGTATGGCGCGAGCGGGGATTCGCCGGGGCACGGCCCGCGCTTGGTCTCTTCCTGCTCCAGCTTCTGGCGAACGCCCTCTGGACCTGGCTCTTCTTCGGCTGGCGTCAGGGTGCCCTGGCCTTCGGAGAGATCCTCGTGCTGTGGATCCTGATCGTGGCGACCCTGGTCGCATTCTGGCGTGTACGCAGGCTCGCCGCACTCCTGCTCCTGCCCTACCTGGGCTGGGTGAGCTTCGCCGCATTCCTCACGTACGCAGTCTGGCAGCGAAATCCCCACCTCCTGGCCTGACCTCGCTTGCCAGGATGGGGGGAGTCCATGCTTTCACCGACAAAAGGCCTGCGCGCCGGCCCCGCACCCCTGACCCTTGTGTTGTCAGGCGCACCATCCTCCCCGAACCCTGAGCACACTGCAAGGTTGGCATGATCGAGGTCAAACCGGCGCTGACGCCGGAGGAGTGGCTGGAATATGGACCGCTGGACCGGACGCTCGCCCACCATGCGCCGGCCCTGGCGAACGACAACGCGCACGGCGCCGCCGCCCTCGCCCTGCACGGCCAGCCGTACGGCTTCACCTGGGACGATTACTACGAGCTCTGGGACAACGCCCATGAGATAGAACGGGACTGCGGCCCCCCTGAGCACCTGGTTCCCGAGAGGAAGCAGCAGGTGGATGCGCTTCGGTCTCTCGCTGCTCGCATCGCCGCGCTTCTTCCGCCGCGAGACGGCCAGGTGTAGGCACTTCGATCACGAACCCCGGCCCGGCGGATGCGGGGCCATCCATCCTGCACGCGCGGAGATCCTGAGCGGCCCCGCACCCCCGATCCTCGTGTCGTCAGGCGAACCACGTCACCGACTGCTTCTGTCGCCGCGTTCGTGAGCAACCCGCTATCCGCGCGTCTTGCATCCGTGATCGAGGCACTTCCGCTTCGACCTGGTATTCGTGTCCTGGAGATTGGATGTGGTCCAGGCGCCGCGGCACGCGCCATAGCGAAGCTAATCGGAGACGGTCACATACTGGCGATCGACCGATCACCCAAAGCAGTTCAGCAGGCCAGCAGGCAACAGCCACCTCGGGCGATGAAATCGCCTCGGGGAGGATGAGCGTACGGCAGGCCGCGATCATCCCGAGCTTCAGGAGCGGGCGCTGCGGAACGTCGCCCGCGCGTTGTCTCCGACCGGGCGGTTCTTCATCGACGGTGGAGATCCGCTCAAGGAAATCTCGCTCCCACGCTGACACGCGCTGCTCACAACGCAGTGGGGCAATTACGCAGGTACACACGATAGTGCCGACGGCTAACGTGTGTGTACTCGTGCGCCTCTGCTTCAGCTCCCGCCTGCAGTATCTGGCGGAGCCGGCCGATGGCCGTCTGGCCGCAGTCCTCAGCCACGCGTCGTCGAACTATGCGGCTTGCAGAGGCCCGGCGACCTTGTACGTGCTGAGGATGATGCCGGACGGCATCGCTTGCGTGCCGACGAGCTCGAACGTGCGTGCCGGGGTCCCCTCCGCGAAGAAGCGCTTCCCCGTGCCCAACAGGACCGGATAGACGGCCAGCACGACTTCATCCGCGAGGCCATGCTCGAGCACCGTCGACGTCAGCGTGGAGCTGCCCGAGAGGACGAGGTCCGGGCCGTCCTGCGACTTGACGCGGAAGCGCTCGCCATGCGCGGCGAGCATCGCGTCCCGGCCAGCGGGGGTCCGATAGGGCGCGGTCCAGTTGGCGTAAGGAAAGCCGTCTTCGCCGGAGGACTGCATCACACCGTCCAGCGAGACGTGTTCGATGATCCTGAGCTTTCTCATTCGAGTCTCCGTCATTCGCTCGTGCTCAGCTCGGCCGGCATCGGGAAGCGTTCCTGGATCCACGCCTGCCACAGCGGCGTCTCGCGGGCGACGCTTGCGGCCGCCTGGTCGCCGTAGAGATAGAAGCTGAACACCGCCATGACCGACTCGCCCCCGAGATCCATGGTGAACAGGGCGGCGGTGCCGGGCCCCGGCTGGTCGAGCCGCAGCAGGGCGCCGGGCGGACTCTGCATGACGTCCTCCACCACGCCGCCCAGCGCGGGGACGCCTGCCGGAGCGGCCCAACCTTGCCCGGCGCCCACGCCGTCGAACCCCAATTCCCCGGTCAGAGCCGCCCAGGCGTCCGCAGGCGTTCCCATGACGGGAGCCATGAATTGCATGAACGCGGAGCCCTGACCGCGGAAGTGCGTGAGATAGAGCCGCAGGACGCGGAAGGCGCCGGGGAATCCCGATTCGGAGCCGATCAGCTGGTCGTCCCAGTCGTCCGTGCTGGCGAACAGGCTCTGCACCACGCGGACGACGCAGACCCCGCCCGCCCGCGCTTCGACGCTCCACTCGGTCGCGATCGGCGGCGCGCCAGGGAACCAGCCATCTCCCTCGCTGACGAACTTCCGCGGCGCATCCCAGGCGGTCACCACGGAGTGGGACTCCATCCCCGGGCCCAGGTTCACCGTCATCGCGACGGGCTTTCCGTCGCGCTCCTCGAACTCGGTCGGCGCGAACCAGGACGAGATGCCCGGCCCGGTGGCGATGGCCTGCCAGACTTCCTCCGGCGTGCCGGGGACCTCGACCTCGACCTGGATGGAACGGCGTCCGGAGTCTTCCTTCTTCACGCTCATGATGGCTCCTCGGGCTCGGAGTGCGGGAGGGGGTGCGCCACGACCACCAGGCGGTGCGCGCGGCCGCCGGGGGCGGATTCGTCGTGATATTTCGACACGAGCTTCGCGATCGCGTCGGTGAGCTCGCTGCTGAAGGCCGCCCGGTCCGCCGGCGAGCGGAAGCGAACCTCGGTATCCACCGCCAGGGTCGCCAGGCGTTTGTCCGCCTGTTTCGCGCGACGAAGGAGGTCGCCCACCTCGCGGATGACCCGGGCGCCCAGCGCGATGAGATAGCTCGCGGACAGCCGGTCGACTTCGCGATTCGGATCGACGGCGACCGGGCCCAGGGCGCTCGGCGAAACGACGTAGGAAGCGGCCGTCGCCACCAGCAGCCGTTCCGTCAGCCCGCCCCACTTGCGTTCCTCGGCCAGCCGCACCAGCCCGTGCGCCTCCAGCGCGTGCAGGTGGTAGTTGACCTTCTGCCGGGCCAGGCCGACGCGCGTGGCCAACGTCGCCGCCGAAGCGGGCGCGGCCAGCTCGGAGAGGAGTCGGCTGCGCGTCGGCTCCATGGCCACCGTCGCCGCCGCCGGATCATCGATGACTTGGATGTCGATCATGAGGAGATGATACCCTTGACAATTTTTATTGTCAAGGGTGATCCAGGGCCTTTTCTCTCGAATCCGCACGCGAGGAGCGTTGCGGCAGACGTGGCGCGTCACGCATCATGGGTACGCGCCCGCAGCCGTCTCCGCGAAGAGCGGCGCGCTGCGCGCCCGGGAAGCGCGGCCACGCTGCTGAGCTTGCGCGTTGTGGCGGCTCGAAATACCGCGGCAGCCGCGGGAACTCCCTCCCGCGGCTGCCGCGTGCTGGATCCCCGGTCCGTCTCAGCCGCGGCTCATCCGTGCCCCGGAGCGTCGACGGTGGACGATCTTTCGATATCGCCGTTCGCGGATGATGTGAACGGATATCGAACCCGCCGTGGCATCCCTGCCGTGACGGGCTCGCGGCTGTTGCGGTATTCGTCGCTGCTCCTGGTGATCGCGCTTGGGTTCGGGTGCCGCTCGAATGAACAGGCCGCTCCCGATATGCAGGCCGTGGCGGGGGTCGAGCCAGCTGGCCCAGGGCGCGGTGACGACACCGGCCACGCCGAGTGGCCGAGCACGAACCTGGCGGAGTTCGTGTTCACACGACTCGACCTCACGACGTTCCGCAATTCCACGGGCGGCCAGCGGGAACCGGGTCAGCGCTTCTTCACGGATTTCGGGGTCCGCCCCACGGAGATCGCCGCGACCGTGGCGAAGCACGGCGGCGAAGAGTGGCTCTACTCCGTTCACGTTCTGGGGCGTCGGGATTTCAACCGCGACGGGGTCGAGGAGGTCGCGGTCTGCTTCGTGGACAAAGCCCAGAATGGTGGAACGTACAACACATCGAAACCGTTGCTCCTTCAGCTCGTCGGCCGACGAGCCGTCGCCCTGGACTACGAGATCGACACGGAGCCGGAAGCCGAGAGCTGTTCGGCGACGCATTAGCCGATCGACGACCTGCGCTTGCGGACGGCGACAGCGAACAGACTGCTGGGGATGACCATGAAGTCGGACGAACGTGAAGGGTTGCTCCACACGCTAAAGGCTCGCTTCGAGAAGAACATGCGCCGCCACGTCGGAATCGCATGGGTCGAAGTGCAAGCCAAGCTCGAGGATAGTTCGGCTGCGCTGAGGTCGCTGCGGGAGATGGAGATCACGGGCGGTGAACCGGACGTGATCGGCCGGAACGAGGAGACCGGCCACGTCACCTTCTGTGACTGCTCCCGGGAAAGCCCGAGCGGACGCAGAAGCACGTGCTACGACCGTGAAGCGCTCGAGTCCCGGAAGGAGCACAAGCCGGCGAACAGCGCCGTCGAGATGGCTGCCGCGATGGGCATCGAACTGCTGACGGAGGAGCAGTACCGGGAGCTGCAGATGCTCGGTGACTTCGATACGAAGACGTCCAGCTGGGTCAGGACACCGCCTGACGTCAGGGCACTCGGCGGAGCCCTATTCTGCGATAGGCGGTATGGCAGGGTGTTCGTGTATCACAACGGCGCGCAGTCGTACTACGCCGCGAGGGGCTTCCGCGGCTTGCTTCGAATCTGAGCTCGACCCCTGTGTGGTCAGGCTGATCACCGACATCTGCGCAGCGAGAGGGTAAGCTGATGGTACAAAGCCGTGCTGCCGGAGCTGGGTGGATCAACCATGTGCCCATCGCGGTGATGTCCGCGGGGTGGCTCTCTCCCCTGCTCCTGTTCTGGCTGGCTGTTTGGGGACCGCTGCGCCCGTACGGCCACGCTTCTGGTTCTCTGGGACCTTCAGGACTGGTCTTCCTCCTCATGGTCGTCGCCTCGATCGCCGCGAGCCGCGTCTCCGCACGCTACTTCAGCCTCCGCTCCTTTGAACGCTCAGGCCGGCTCTACGAGGCACTTGGAGTGCGGATGTTCCGGAGGGTGGTTCCCGATGGGGACCTGAGCAACCGTTTGCGCAGGCGCAAGGAACAGAGCTTCCGGATCATTCACAATCGCCAGCAGGCATTGGCCTTCGTGGAGCGCACGAAGGCAAGCGAGCGCTCCCACCTGGTCCTTTTCATCGCGGGCGTCGTTTCGGTCGGGTATGCCGCGTTCATCGGATGGAACGGCTGGGGAGCCCTGCTCGGCGTCGGGAACGTTCTCGTCAATGGGTACCCCGTCATTCTCCAGAGGTATACACGGGCCAGGATCGCTGGTGGAGTACAGGCGCGGATCACTGCGGTGTGAGGAGAGGGTTGCCGGCGGCTGGACCTCTACCCCATTGGACCGTGCCCGGCCCTGACGCCCACCCTTTGTGTTCCGTTCACGTATCATCCAAAACGACCGACAGAATCACTCATCGATTCGGTGCTGGAACGACATCGAGGTCGAGTCGGAGCATCTGGCGCGGTGTAGCGAGGGGCAACCGTCCTCTCGTATCAGCAGGTCACCCGGTGACACGCGATTGATCTCATGCCTGACGATCTGGCGACGACCTGCGTGGAGTACGGAATCGTGTTGCCTCAAGGCTTTGCCAACGGGTTCAACGCGATGCAGCCGCAAACCTTCGCCGCGCTCCGAACGAACCGAGGCGTGTTTCAGCCGGTCGTCGATGCCGAGGCCGCACGTCCCCAGGCACTCCTCAGGCTGGCGCGCTGTCTTCACGACAACGGTGCCGCTCAACTGGGTGACAGGGTCGCGAACATGGTGTTCCTGAACCGGGATCTCGGCGCGGCCCTGTTGACACTGCCGAACCAGGTCAACCAGCTGCAGATCACGCAGCTCCGGGCCGCGTACGGCATCCTCGCGGCCAACCTCCGGCCACACCTGCGGACGTTCTACCTGTCGCGGAATGCGCCGACGAAGCTTCGCGATTTGAACACGCTGTGTGCGCCGATCGGCGTCGCCGGCTTCGAGGTCGCCCGGACCGGCATACTCGCGACCATCTGCACGGTCGTGCAGAACGTGCTGCAGGAAATCCCGCCGTACGCCGGAACGTTCGACGGGATCGCGCGGCCGGCGATGGCGCACCTCAACCGGATGCGTATCGGTCACCCGCCCGGCAACGACTTCGCCGGTTTCGCGCAATGGGGAGAGGGCAACCACGACACGGCGGCTTCCAACCAGAAGTGGCACTTCCTGAAGCACGTCTGCCTGATCGACGACGCGGATGACGGGCTCGACGCTTTTGGAGCCCAGATGCTCGTGGCGGCTGTCGGGGTCGGCATGGACATGGAGGGTGCCGCCGATCTGCTCGAAGCGGTCACGTTCGATGCGACCGGACCGGCCGTCGCGGAAGAATGCGCGGACTGGTGGCGAGCCCTGAACATCCGCCTTCCGTGGGCGGAGTGCGCCGCGCGGATCCACGACCACGTCGAGCTCGCGCGGATTCAACCATGGTTTCACGGCAACGTGCTGTCCCACGCGTACGTCGCGGAGTTCGTCCGCTCGGGGGTGCTATCCCGGTGCGCCGGGATTCTCGCCTACCTGATGCAGAACTACCAGGCCGCGTACTGCAACTATGCGATTGCGCGGAGCACCAACCTGGATGAAGCGATCGTGTGCAGCAACGGCGCCAAGGTCTTCGTCGCCGGCTATCGTGGAGACACGTTCATCATCGGCCGAATGGACCGGAACGGGGTGCTGGGCATCTCGTCGTGCTACAAGCCGACGGATCTCGCCGACAAGATGCGAGGAGCGATGGACGGGTTCATGTGGCGCCTGCGCTGACACGCACCACGTTTCCTGACTTCATCGGCCGGCGGGCACTCCAGGCATCAAATGGCATCGTCCGATCGAAACCGTCTCCAGGGCAGCTTTCGCCGTCAGTCGATCGGCTTGAGGTTGGCGACGACCTCTTGCGGTGCGCTTCGAGGAACGGCGGGAGCACCCCGCTCTCGCCGAGCGTCGCGGGCGTTCGGCCCCTCGTAGCTCGCTCGGCAAATACCTCGACAGCCGCGGGTGATCCCTCCCGCGGCTGCCGTGGTTCATGGCGCTCGACGTTCAAACAGCCAGCCGTCGACCCTCAGTCGATCGGCTTGAGGTTGGCGACGATCTCCTTGCGGTGCGCTTCGAGGAACGGCGGGAGAACCACGCTCTCGCCGAGCGTCGCGGGATCTTCGTCGACCGCGAAGCCGGGGCCGTCGGTGGCGATCTCGAAGAGGATGCCGTTGGGCTCGCGGAAGTAGAGGCTGCGGAAGTAGTAGCGGTCGATCTCGCCGCTGTTGGGAATCCCGAGCTCGTTCAGCCGCGCGGCCCAGGCGTGGTACTGCGCCTCGTCCGGCGTGCGGAAGGCCACGTGGTGCACGGCGCCGGCACCCTGGCGCGCCACCGGCAGCTCCGGCTGCACGGCCACGTGCAACTCGGCGTGCGGGCCGCCGTCGCCCATCTCGTACACGTGCACGTTGGGCTGCGCGGCGCCGTGCGCGTAGCTGCGCACGCGGCGCATGTTGAGCACCGTCGTGAGCACCGTGTCCGTCTCGGTGATGCTGGGGACGCTCATCACGATGGGGCCCAGGCCGCGCACCTGGTGCTCGGCGGGCACGGGGCTGCGCTCCCACGGCACCGGCGGGTCGCCCGCGCCGCCGTCGTCGATCAGCGCCAGCCGCTGCCCTTCCGGATCCTCGAAATCCAGCACCGCCCGCCCGTCCCTCTCCCCCACCCCGCTGGTCGCGACGCCGTTCTCGTGCAGCCGGTCGGCCCACCAGTCGAGCGACGCACGGCCGTTCACGCGCAGGTGCGTGCGGGTGATGCCGTGCGTGCCGCGGCGCTCCGGCGGCACCGGCCAGTCGAAGAAGGTCAGGTCGTTCCCGGGGCTTCCCACCGCGTCGGAGTAGAAGAGATGGTAGGCGCTCACGTCGTCCTGGTTGACGCTGCGCTTCACCAGCCGCATCCCCATCACCTGCGTGTAGAAGCGGTAGTTGTCGCGGATCTTCGCCGAGATGGCGGTCAGGTGGTGGATGCCGGTCAGTTGCATGTTCGCTCCGTCGTTCGCTGCGCTCGATTGGTTGGTGTGGGTAGGATGCAACCGCGTTACGCTCGGCGCTATGCCGGCCGGCGAACATGGGCGGATGCGGCGGCGGCCCCCTCCCCCCGGCCCCCTCCCCGCGCTCCGCGCGCGTTCCGCGGGGGAGGGGGTGAACGGCACGGGCGGCCCTGGCGCGCGGCGCCGGGCTCTGGCGCGGGGTCGACGCGGGCGAGAGGTTTCGCAGGTCGGGGCAGCGGATTTCGGTCGATTAGGACGTGGCACGCGGGGAGAAAGCGAGTGGACGCGCGGTTCGTGACGGTGGATGGGGTGCGGCTCGAATACCTCTGGTTCGGGCCGCCGGCGGGCGAGGCGGCGACGATCGTGTTCCTGCACGAGGGACTGGGGAGCGCGGGGCTCTGGCGCGACTTTCCGGCGCGCGTGGCGGAGGCGGCGGGGTGCGGCGCGCTGGTCTACTCGCGCGCGGGCTACGGCGCGTCCGATCCCGCCGAGCTCCCGCGCCCCGTCCGCTTCATGCACGACGAGGCGGTCATGCTGGGGAAGGTGATCGACGCGCTCGGCCTGCGCGAGCACGTGCTGTTCGGGCACAGCGACGGCGCGTCGATCTCGCTGATCCACGCGGGGAGCGAGCCGCGGCCGGGGCTGCGCGGCGTGGTGGCCGAGGCACCGCACGTCTTCACCGAGCCGCACGGGCTCGCGAGCATCGCGCGGATCGCGGACGAGTACCGCGACACGAACCTGCGCGCGCGGCTGGCGCGGCATCACGGCGCGAACGTCGACACGGCGTTCCGGGGATGGAACGACGTGTGGCTCCGCCCCGAGTTCCGCGCGTGGAACCTCGAGGAATTCCTCCCCCGCATCCGCGCGCCGCTGCTGGTGGTGCAGGGGGAGGACGACGAGTACGGCACCTGGGCGCAGGTCGACGCGATCCAGCGGCAGGCGGGCGGACGCGTCGAGATCCTCGGCATCCCCCGCTGCGGCCACTCGCCGCATCGCGAGCACGCGGACGCGGTGCTGGCCGCCGCGGGCGCGTTCGTCCGGAAGTGCCTCGGCTCCGCGCCCGCGGCCTGAGCCTCCACCACCCGCCATGCCGGGAGCCGGCCGATGGACCAGCCACAGCCCACCGCGCGCGACGCCCAGTTCCTGGGCTCGATCCCCGAGCTGTACGACCGCTGCCTGGGGCCGTTCCTCTTCGCCCCGCTCGCGGCGGACCTCGCCGGGCGCGTGATCCTGCCGCGCGACCGTCCCCCGCGTCTCCTGGAGATCGCGGCGGGCACGGGGCGGCTGACCGAGCGCCTGCTGGAGCGGCTCCCCGCGGGCGGTGCCCTGGTCGCCACCGACCTGAACGACCCCATGCTGGCGCTGGCCCGCACCCGCATCGCTTCCGCCGACACCGCCGGGGCGGTGGAGTTTCGCGCGCCGGTGGATGCGATGGAGCTGCCGTTCGCCGACGGCGAGTTCGATGCGGTGGTGTGCCAGCTCGGCGTCATGTTCTTCCCCGACAAGCCCCGCGCGGCGCGCGAGGCGTTGCGTGTGCTGCGGTCCGGCGGGCAGTGGATCTTCAACGTGATGGCCTCGCTCGACGAAAACCCGATGGGCCGCATCGTCAACGACGTCGTCGGCAAGATCTTTCCCGTCGACCCGCCGACCTTCTTCCGCGTCCCCTTCTCCTTCCCCGCGCCGGAGGGGCTGCGCGCGCTCGCGGCGGATGCGGGCTTCGAAGCGGTGGAGGTCACGGACGTCGAGCGAACGGCGGAGTCGCCCTCGGCGGAGGAGGCGGCGTACGGGTTCGTGTGCGGCAATCCAGGCATCATCACCATCCGCGAGCGCGGCGTGGACTCGCGGGTCGTGGTGGACGCGCTCCGGGATGCGCTCGTGCGCGAATTCGGCGACCATCCGCTGCGTCTCCCCCTCCGCGCCCGCGTGCTCTCCGCGCGGAAGCCGGCGCACGCGGACGGCGGCTGGGCGTGAGCGGCGACGCGCATCGGCACGACGACGCGCGCCTGCGGATCGGCGTGATCACGGACGTGCACGGGAACCTGCCGGCGCTGCGGGCCGTGCTCGCCGCGCTGGATGGCGAGGCGGTCGACGTCCTCTACCACACCGGCGACCTGCTGGGGATCGGCCCGTATCCCGCCGAATGCCTGGAGATTTTGATCAATCGCCCCGCCACGCGGCTGCTGATGGGCAACCACGACGCGTGGTTCGCGTTCGGCCTCCCCACGCCGCGCCCGGAGTGGATGAGGGAAGGTGAGTACGCGCACGATCAATGGGTGCACGCGCAGCTCGATCCAGCGTTGCGGCCTGTCGTCGCCGCGTGGCCGTACGCCGACACCGTGCGGCACGGCGGCGTGGAGATCGAGCTGCTGCACTACCCGCTGAACCCGTCCGCCGGCGGGTTCTTCGCGCCCGTCGACCTGCACGACGCCGACGCGCGTGGGCGCGTTTTTGGCAGGCAAGCGTTCGACCTGGTGTTCTTCGGGCACGATCACCGTCAGTGGGACGTCGGCAGCGCGCCGCGGCTGGTGAGCCCGGGGTCCGTGGGGTGCTCGGAGGTCGCGGAGGCGCGGTACGCGGTCGTGGAGCTGGCGGGCGACGGCGGATGCGAAGTGCGCTTCGGAGCCGTCCCGTACGACGCCGCGGGGCTGATGGCGGAGTTCGACGTGCGCGGCGTGCCGGAGCGCGACTTCATCCGCGGCACCTTCATGCCGCGGCCACCGACAGGGGATTTGAGGGGATGACGCCGCACTTCTTCGAGACGCCGGACGAGTTCCGCGCGTGGATGCACGCGCACCATGCGACGGCGGGCGAGCTGTGGGTGGGCTTCCACAAGGTGGGCTCGGGTCGCCCCAGCATCACCTGGCCGCAGTCGGTGGACGAGGCGCTGTGCGTCGGCTGGATCGACGGCGTGCGCAAGCGGCTGGACGACGACAGCTACGTGATCCGCTTCACGCCGCGGCGAAAGGGAAGCATCTGGAGCGCCGTCAACATCAAGCGGGTAAGCGAGTTGACGGCGGAAGGGCGCATGCTCCCCGCCGGCCTGGAGGCGTTCTCCAGGCGAGAGGACGACAAATCCGCCGTCTACGCATACGAGCAGCGGAAGACGGCGGAGCTTCCCGAGGCGTACGCGCGGCGCTTCCAGGCGAACGCGCCCGCGTGGGCGTTCTTCCAGTCGCAGCCCCCGTGGTACCGCCGCACGGCCACGCACTGGGTGATCTCGGCCAAGAAGGAGGAGACGCGCGAGAAGCGCATCGCCACGCTGATCGACGACAGCGCCGCCGGCCGCACCATCGCCCAGCTCACCCGGCCGGGGAAGACGAAGTAGGACGCGGACGGCGCATTCCCGAACCCGGGTCGCTCATCCCCCGAAGACACGGATGACACTGCCCGTTCCGTATCTCCATCCAGTCGCGCCGTGAAAACGTCGACACCGATCCAACGATTCATGCGCACGCGGCACCCGACGCGGTAGCAGCCACGAGGCGGCGCGGAGAATCGTTGCGTCGCCACGCGGCCAGCGCGGGATTTCCGGAACAGATGTCCCCTTCCACGGCGTTTCTCTCATGACCATGCGCCGGCACCGTGCGGCGGCCGGCGAAACGACGACGAGCCCGGCTCTCGGATGAGCCGGGCCCGTTCCCCGTCGACGGCGGAGACTCCGTCGCGCGGCGGTTACCGCTTGTACGACGCCAGCAGGTTGCCGAGGTTCTGCTGGACCCCGCGGGCGCCCGAGGTGCCGCGGCCGTTGTAGAGGAACGAGAACACCACCATCTCGCCGTCGGCCGTCTTCACGTAGCCCGAGAGCGTGCGCACCTGGCGGATGTAGCCGGTCTTGGCGTGCAGGTTTCCCTCGGGCGGCATCCCCACGAACATGCGGTTCAGCGTGCCGCCGGGCTTGCCGGCCACCGGGAGCGACTCGTGGTACAGGTGCGACCACGGCTGCTGGTGGGCGAAGTTCAGCGCCTGCACCAGGGCGAACGCGCTGCTCCGGTTGTCGGCCGAGAGCCCCGAGCCGTCGGCCTGCCAGATCTGCCCCCGCGGCACCCCGGCCTGCTCCAGGTAGAACTGCGCCGACGCCAGCCCGCCCTTCTGGTAGCTCCCCTGGCCGGTGGCCTTCGCCGCCGCGGCCTTCCAGAAGTGCTCGGCGAAGAAGTTGTCGGAGTGGCGGTTGGCCTGGGGGATCATCTCGCCCAGGGTGATGCTGTAGTGGCGGTGCATCAGCTTCGCGCCCGCGGGTGTCTTGCCCAGGCGCACGGGGCCGCCCACGGCGATCCCCGCCTCCTGCAGCGCCTGCCGCAGCGCCGCCGGCGCCAGCAGCGCCGGCTCGTTGGCGCCCACGCCGTAGCGGCTGCCGCGCCCGCCCGGCGCGCCGCGCACGATGATGGTGTCGTTGTCGGGCTTGCGCGCGGCCATCGCCCGGCCGCTGCGCCGCGTCCACACCACGGGGATCTCGATGGTCTGCGGGAAGGTCTTGAGCTGCCCGTTCTCGAACTCCACCCACAGCATGTTGCGGTTGAACGGGAGCCCGCTCACCGTGGGCGCGTACTGCGCGGCGCCGTTGCCGGTGTCGTTGGGCCAGCTGGGCCCGTGGTGCGCGCCGTCGTCGATGGTGGCGTCGGCCACGATCCCGCCCTGCACCTGCGTCACGCCCTTGCGCTTGAGCGCCTCGGCCATGATGCGCAGCGTCTTCAGCGGGTCGCGGTCGTACGAGGGGTAGCCGAACGCCGGGTCGCCCGAACCGCGCAGCACCAGGTCGCCGCGCAGCACGCCGCCCTCGATCGGCCCCGAGGCCAGCAGGTCGGTGGGGAAGCGGTACTCGGGGCCCAGCATCTCCAGCGCCCAGATGGTGCTGAACACCTTGTTGTTGGACGCCGGCGTGAGCGCCGAGTCGGCGTTGATGGCGAACAGCGTCTGCTGCCTGTCCACCGAGTAGGCCATCACCCCCCACCCGGCCGCGCCGCCCACGATCGCCTCGGCCTGCGCCTGCAGCGGGCCGCCCGCCGTGGCCGCGGCCACGGGGACGTGGCGCACCGCGCGGTCGGGCTCGCCGGCGGCCACCTCCTCGGCGGCGCGCATGCGGGCCGCGTCGCTCACGGCCTCGGCGCGGGTGCCGTAGACGGCGAAGCCGCCGCTCGCGACGGCCACCATCAGGCCGCCGACCAGGATCACGGTGCTGCTGGACTTCATCGGGCGCTCCTGCGGGAGTACGGGACGGGGCGGCGGCTCACGCGACCACCACCTGCGGCTCTGCGTCGCCGGTCGGCGCGACCGGCACGGCGGGCGAGGGGGCGACCTCAACCCCCTGCGCGTGCTCGTGGTGCCCGTGCTCGCCGCCGCGGGCCTCCACCAGCTCCTCCAGCATCATCTGCTGCAGGCGGAAGCTGGAGCGGGTGTTCTCTTCCATGTCGATCAGCAGCTCGAACAGCCCGGCCGAGGCGAACATCACCACCGCGATCACGATGGCGCCCACGAACAGCGCCGTGTTCTGCCCGGTGGTGCCGCGGCCGCTGCCCAGCCCCGAGAAGAAGACCAGCCCGCCCAGCATCAGCACGATCACGCCCAGGAACCGCATCACCTTCAGCAGCACGCGGAACGATCCGTAGCGCTGTTCCACGCCGGCCAGCCGCCGGGGCGCGCGGCGCTCCTTGAGCAGGGCGCCGCACTTGGGGCAGCGCTCCACGGTGGGGTCGTCCACGGTGGTCCCGCACTGGGTGCACTGTACGGGTGTGCTGAACAGATGAAGGCTCATTTGCCGCCGCCGAGGTTCGCGTTTGCCCGGGCCCCGCGCCCTTTCGGGCGCGGGGGCCGCGGGCAGGTTGGTACTCCGAGTTCCCCATTACGGGAGCAACGCGCGTGCCACGGAAACTGTTGAGGGCGCCAGTTTTACGTTCGCGTCGCGGAGCCGTGCCAAACGTTTCCGCAACGGGGCGGAACCATACACTGGGAGCGGCAGAATGGCGCTTGCGTAGGCGGTTCGATTCGGAGGGTCGAAGCGGGTTCGTCGTCTGAAATGAAGGGCTCGTGGCTGGAACGGCACCGGCGGCTGAAGCCGCGGCAACAACTACGAAAGCCTCGCAAACTGCGCGAGGCTCCACGGGTGCGTGACGGAATCGCGGCTCGATTCTCGAACGCCCCAGCTCCGCTTTCTTCCTCCAATGCGGTAGAAGATTCAGCAGATTGCGATCTCGTCAGAACCGTGCGCGGCCTCAAGCCTCCAGGTCGCACCAGCGCAGCAGGGCGCGCAGCGGCGGGGATCCGTCGTGATGCCACCAGGGCGGGGGCCACGCCATCTCGCCCAGCCGCGCGATCCGGCTCGCACCGAGGCGGCCGAGCGCAGCCGCGAGCTCCGCCGTCTCCTCGTCCTCCGCCGCGATGCCGACGGTCTGCAGCACGCCGCCGTACTCCGCCAGCAGTGTGGGGACATCGGCCAGCGCGGCGACCGGCTTCACACGGACGACGCGGTTGAGGCAGCTCGCCTCGAAGGCCGGCTCGGGGTCATAGATCACCGTCCACGCCGTCCCCTTGTCGGACGCGTGGAGATCGACGCCCGCGGCGAACTCCGCCTGTCCACGAAGCTGGCGGATGGCGGATGATTCGCCGGGGCTCAGCGCGCCGCGCGGAAGCTCGCGCTCCACCGTCGCCATCTCGCCCGCCAGCAGCGCCGCCCACTCGCCCGGGGAGACGTCGCCGCCGCCCTCCACGTAGAAGACGTGCGGCGATACGCATCCCTGCTGGTCGAAGGTCGAGGCGTCGAGCGCCGCGGCCCTGGCGGTCTCCTCCGCCCGCCCCCCCGCGAGCCCGGCGCGGCCGACGATCCCCAGCGACAGGCGTGGCCCGTAGCCCAGGAACCGCGCTTCCGGCGGCGCCTGCTCGCGGATCGACTGCACCGCGCCCCGGCCGCCGTAGACGATCACCGCGTCGGCGTGCTCCAGCGCGGCGCGCTCCATCGTCCCGTCGCCGCCTGCCCAGTAGGTCACGGCCAGGCAGGCGCCCAGCTCCGCGTCCTCCTCGGCCACGCCGCGGGCGAAGAGCGCGGGGAGGAGCGGCTCGCCCATCGCCGTCTTCCCCAGCGAGGCCGATTTCACCAGCAGCGCGCGCACCAGCGACGTGACGGCCACGCCGGGGACGTTGCCGCTGAAGACGTGCGCCGTCAGCCGCGGCCCGATCGCCATCGTCCGCCCGCGGCCGTGCGGCGCGGGGGCGAAGCCGTCCAGCATCCGCGCGTCGCCGAGCTCCGCGCGCAGCAGCTCGCGCAGCCGGTCCGCGCGCCAGTCCGCGGCCATCCGGTCCAGCACGCGCGCCACCATCGGCGGCGAATAGTGGGTGATGGCCGGTAGCGCACGCTCCGCCGTCTGCCGAAGCGGGTCGGCGGGATCGAGCAGCCGCGCCGCCACCCGGTCGATCACCGTCACGATCTCCTCCACCGGCCGATGCGCCAGCGATCCCTCGCGTGCCTTCACCAGCGCTCGCACCTGCTCGCGCAGCAGCGCCGGGGTGAGCCGCGGAACGCGCAGGTCGAACGCGCCCGCACCCTTCCCGTAGGACCACGTGGTGGTCGGGACGTGCGAGAGAGCCGGCAGGTGGAACGCGTCGATCATCAGAACGGTGGTGCGAAGTGCGAGTACGAAAGTCCGGCGCGCGGTTGCGTCGGGTCGCGTGCCCCGGAAACTACCATGCGCCGCAAGCCGAAGCACGGCGGCGCCGGAGCGAACCTTCCGCCCCGGCGCCGTGTGACTCGCTTCGTCCGTACCGATGATAAAGCACACTCACGCACTGGCGCACCCATTCAGCCGTCGCTCCCCTACAGGAAATCCCAGAAGCTCGGATTCGCCTCGACGATCACCTCCCAGCGCCCGCCGGAGCCGAGGCCGCGCGCCACGTCCACCCGCAGGATGTCGTAGAAGATGCCGACGCCGGCGCCGACGCTGAACTTGGGCGCGTCCATCGGCACGGCGCCCCACCGGGCCAGCGCGTCCCGTCCCGGACCGCCCACGTCCGCCCACCCCGCGGCGCCGATCAGCCGGCCGCGCAGCCAGGGCGAGCGCACGTCGGTGGAGAGCGTGGTGCGCAGCGTGGCGAAGCGGTCGCCGCCGTACGCGCGAAAGGCGTAGCCCGGCACCGTCCCCCGCCCGCCGACCAGGTACAGCGCCTGCGCCGGCAGCGTCCCCGCCGCCGCGCCGGCGCTCAGCGCCGCCTCCAGCCGCGTGCCGCCCGCCGGCCACCGGCGCGACAGCCCCAGGTCCACCCGCGGCCGCACGAAGCCGAACCCCGCGTCCGCGTCCCCGCTGCCGATCGGCGCCTCGCGCACGTACAGGTGCCCGCCGTCCGCGCCCACGCTCGCGCTCCACGCGACCGCCTTCCCGGACGGGGAGGCGCGCGAGAGGGAGATTGAGCCGCCGATCATCACCCCCTCGTCGATCGGCCGTACCGGGCGGAAGTCGCCGAACGCGCTCTGCTCCGTCTGCAGCGAGGCGCTGCGCTGGTCCTCCACCCGCGCGCCGAAGGTGCCCGTCCACGCGCCGATCACCGGCCGCCGCAGCTCCACCCGTCCGCCGCTGGCGTAGAACAGGTCCGAGTAGTCGCGCCCCGCCAGCGCCGACGAGAAGGTGTTCATCGCCCCCGAGATCACCGGCCCCACGGCGATGTCGCGCGGCTGGTTCAGGTACCCCGAGGCCGACAGGCGGGACCCCGGCCGGGTCAGCGCCGCGTCGCCGCGCACCAGCGGGTGCATGGGGCCGAACGCCCAGCCGCCGTAGATGCCCAGCGCCACCTGCTCGCGCGGGCTGGCGCGCACCCCGAAGCCCACCGCCAGCCCCTCGGCGCGGTTGTAGCGCGCGATGGTGGAGGCGGCGGGCACGTCCACCCGGGTGGTGGGAAGGCCGCTCAGCGCGTGCTCGCGGATCAGCTCGGCCGCCTCGCGCCGCACGTCGCCCAGCTCGCGCTCGGGGCCGATCCCCTGCTCGCGCAGCTCGGCGTCGATCCCCTGCTCGAAGGCGAAGCGGCGCGCCTGCGTCATCGGCACCGCCACCACGCGCGGGCCCTGGAAGCGCCAGTCGGGGAGCCCCTGGTTGAAGCGGTAGCCGTTCACCGTCATGGTGCCGCGGATCACCCCGCCCGCGGGAAAGCCCAGCTCGGGAAGCTGACGGCGGATCTCCACCTGCTGGCGGTTGGGGAGCCAGAAGCGGCCCTTCCACAGCCCGTTCTCCAGCGAGATGTTGATGTAGTCGAGCTGGCGGTCCACGTAGCTGCTGCGGGTGAAGGTGAACTCCATCCGCACGATGTCGCCCTGCCGCTGGTCCACGTAGATGGCGCCCACCATCGCCCGCTGCGACTCGTCGCGCGGCCGCACGTCCACCCGGTACACGCGCACCGGCTCGCCCGCGCCGGGCACGCGGATGGTGAGCGAATCCGACAGCCGGTAGTGGTAGAAGCCCGCCCCGCGCGGCGCGGCCGGGTGCAGCACGTCGCTCACCTCGTCGCCGTCGCCGATGCGGATCAGGTCGCCGAAGTTGTCCTGCACCACGGCCAGGTGGTCCAGGTGGTAGCGGATGTTGGTGGGGAGGCTCTTCCGGTCGCGCATCCCCACGATCACCTGCTTGGTCTGGTTCGGCGCCTTCCAGAACACCTGCAGCGCCACCTGGTCGGTCTTCACCAGGGTGCGCTCCTCGATGTCGCGCCGGTCCAGGTAGAAGTAGATGAAGCCGCGCGCGTCGGCCTGGTAGTCCACCATCCCCGTGTCCGACAGCGCCTGGGTGCGGCGCACCTGGGCGCGCTCCACCAGCTCCAGCGCGCGGGGGGTGTCCCAGGCGGGCTCCTGCGCGGCGGCGGGCAGGGCGAAGAGGGCCGCCAGCGCGGCGGCCCAGGGGGCGAGTCGGCGTTTCATGAAGGGAAAGATACCTCCGCCGCGGCCATCGACGGAACCGGGCCCGGGGCGACCCCGGACCCGGCTCGTCCATGCCTCGGCGCGGGGCCCCGCCGGCGTCAGCACCCGCCCTCCGCGAACTCGGCCGTCAGGTGGCCGGTGATGCGGTCCTGCAGCCCCTCCTCGCCGATCCCGGCGGCGCGCGTGTAGTCCGCGCGCCGCACGCTGTAGGCGCTCACCTCGGCGCCGGCCGTCAGCCGCCGCCGCGCGGCGTGGTACACCAGGTCCAGGTGCGCGGGCGGCAGCAGCGCCTCCTGCTGCACGATGCTCGGCGACTGCGAGGCGAGATGGAGGAAGACGGACCCGGCGCCGTACTCCACGTCGCCGCGCACCTGGCGCAGCGCGCCGTCGCCGGCGTGGGTGTACACCAGCTCGAACGCCGGCGCCACCCCGCTCAGCGTGAGGCTGGGTGCCGGCTTTCCGGGGCCGGGGGCGCGGTCCAGCACGCTGCCCAGCACGTCGGCCGGTGGCAGCGCCGCCTGCACCGGGGTGAAGCGCAGCGCACAGACGTGGAAGACGCCCGCCACCTCCGCCGCCGTCAGCCGCGGGGGCAGGGTGCCGCCACCCGCGGAGCAGGCCGCCACCGCGAGGAGCGCGACGGGCGCCGCCCCGGCCCGGCTCACGCGCAGCTTCCCACCGTGAACACCCCCGAGATCACGCCGGTGATCCGCTCGGCCAGCCCGTCCTCGCTGATCCCCGCGGCGCGCGCGTAGTTGGCCCGCGTCACGGTGTAGAAGAACTCGGGCCGCGCCGTGAGGGTGCGCGGGTTGTCGCTGAAGCGCAGCCGGAACTGGCCCGGCAGCAGCAGCTCGCTGCGCGCCTCGCTGGCCGCCTCGTCGGGCACGCTCAGCACGATATCCTCGGTGCCCAGCGCCAGCGGGTTGCGCAGGTCCTGGGTGAAGTTGTCGCTGCGGCGCGTGTACAGCAGCTGGTAGCCGGCCACCGACCCGCTCAACGTGAGCGACGGCGCCTGCTTGGGCGCGGGCGGCGAGGGGTTGATCACGGTCGCCAGGAGGTTGGCGGCCGGAAGCGCCGCCTGGGTCGGCTGGAACTGGAGCGAGCAGACGTTGTAGACCCCCGCCACCTGGGCCGGGGTGAGCCTGGGCTCCGGGGGCGTTCCCCCGCCGCTGCACGCGGCCACCGAGGCGGCGGCGGCGAGCGGAACCAGGCGGGCGAGCAGGGACAGCGGACGCATCGTCATCAACTCCGGGTCGGTCGGGGTGGGCGCCGTTCGGCGGGTATCGCTCCCCCTTTACCCTCGCGCGCCCGTGTGGGTTTCAACGGCGGTGGGGGATGATGATCGCAAGCGTAGCATGTCGTCCGGAGCCGCATGTCGACGAGGGGACGTGCGGAGCCTCTCCGGTGCAGAAGAGGGCGTCCACGAGACCGGCGATGGCGTTGCGGCTCCGATGAAGGAGCCGGCGCGAAGCGCCCCGGGTCCCTCTCCCAGGTCGTTTTGGGAGAGGGACAGCCGCGAAGCGGCAGGGTGAGGGCCCAGCGGGGATGCCGCCCAGCCGCAGGGTGAGATCCGCCGTGCCTCACCCGTGATGCGTCACCGTCAGGAACACGTCGTAGAGCGCGTGCGTCCACGCGGCGATGCCGAAGCCGCGGGCGATGAACAGCGCGTTCAGCGCCAGCCCCGCCACGAAGCGGAACATGAACGACGGCACCTGGAACGCCTCGCCGTACGGGCCGATGTAGTGGAAGGCCGAGAAGACGAGCGCGGCGAGCAGCGCGGCGTAGATCCGCGCCGGCTTCTTCCCGATCCCCGCCGAGAGGAAGACGGCCAGCAGCCCGCCGACCAGCACCACGCGGAAGAGCAGCTCCTCGTACAGGCCGGCGCCCAGCGACAGCACGATCCCGTCCAGCAGCGGCAGCCGGTCGAGCACGCCGGTGCCCTGGGAGAGCTGCCAGCTTCCCAGCAGCCACTGCGTGAGCGTGCCCACCACCATCCCGAAGACCAGCGCGTACACCACGCTTTCGGCTGCCATCCCCACGAACACGCCGCCCTGCAGCGGCACCTTCTCGCGCCGCCGCTCACGGACGATCAGGATGATGGAGATCACCGCCAGCACGGCCGTGAACCCCAGCGTGCCGCGGATCCCGCCCACCGAGAGGACGCTGCGCAGCAGCACGTCGGCCCCGTTGCGCAGGCCGCGCGACGAGGTACTGATCATCATGGCGCCCACCTCGTACGCCAGCAGCAGCGGCAGCACGAACAGCAGCGAATAGGTGTGCTTGCGGGTGAGCTGAAAGTAGCGTGGCATTGGGCCGTAGTGGTGCGGCGAGCCGGGCGTGGCCTGGCGATTGCTCATCACGGCCAGTGAACGCGCGGCCGCTGCTGCAATCTACAACGCCGCGGCGGGGCCGAAAGTTTCGCCAGAGCCAGGGAACAGGGTGCGGAGATCCGGATCGAGCGGGGCGGGGTGGCGGCGCGGGCTCGCCGTGGCGGTGGCGCTTCCGGCGCTGGCGGGGGCGTGCAGCCTGTTCCAGAAGGAGGTC
>DASQLJ010000249.1:0-12648 GCA_035630095.1 Longimicrobium sp. | reverse complement strand
GCAGCTTCGACGAAGCGCCGCCCGATCCATCCCCCACCCCTCCACCGTTCCAACTATCCACCCCTCTACACCTCCCGACCCTCACCCCCCGAGCGTCTCCGCATCCTCGAGCTTCCAGATCGACGGCGTCCCCAACTCCACGCTGTTTCCCGCCGGGTCGCGGAAGTAGATCGAGCGGCCGCCGCCGGGCCACTCCACCTCCTGCTCGATCTCCACGCCCCGCGCGCGCAGGTGCTCGCGCCACCCGCCCAGCTCCCCGGCGGAAGCGGCGAAGCAGGCGTGGCCGGGGCCCGTGGCGCCGTGGCCGGGAACGGGCCCGCCGCCCGCCGCCGTCTTCTCGGGGTTGAAGACCAGGAACACGCGGCCCCCGCAGCGAAAGAACACGTGGCGCCCGGGAACCGCGGTGATCCGCGTCAGCCCCAGCACGTCGGTGTAGAAGCGCTCCGCCGCCTCCAGGTCGTCCGCGTACAGGCAGGTCTCCAGGATCTCTCGCGCTTGCATCTTCGGTCGAAGAGGGAGGGGAAAAACAGGAAAAAGAAGCGGCGCATCCGCCTGGGATGCGCCACCGGTTCCGTGCCGACGCCGTGCGTCAGCGGCCGGTGCTCACGTCGGGCGGCGTGGAGCTCTCCACGCGCCGGCTCTCCTCGGCGAGCGCGTCGCGGTTCTCCTCGGCGGCGCGCACGTGCTCGCGGGCGCGGGAGGGATCTTCCGACGCCTGGGTGCTCGCGCCGGTCGCGTCCATCCCGTCCGTGCGGCCGCTGTCTACGCTGGGCATGTCCACGCCGCGGGGCGCGGTGCTCTCGGTCTGCCGGTTCTGCGCGGCGAGCGCGTCGCGGTTCTCCTCCGCCGCGTGAACGTGCTCGCGCGCACGGGACGAATCGTCCGAACCCTGGCCGCTTGCACCCGCCGCGGCCGTCGTCGTCGTCCCGCGGCCGGCGGCATCCACCCGCGGCATGTCCACGTCGCCGGAAGTGGTGTTCTCGGTGCGCTGATTCCCGGCGGCCAGCGCGTCGCGGTTCTCCTCCGCCGCACGCACGTGGTCGCGCGCCCGCGACGCGTCTTCGCCGCCGAAGCCCTGCCCGCCGCTCCCGGAGCCCTGGTCCGTCATCTCGCGCCTCCCCATGAACGTCACTCGTGTCCGCCTCGATTCCTGCCGAGAGGGGGCAACTTCCATTCCGCCCCAGATCGCGAAGTGCTCCGTCAACACGTAGCAGTCAAGGCCGGTGTCATGATGGCGCGATGCGGTCGGTCGCGACTCGGGAGCGGGTGAGCGCGCGGGACTGCGGGCCGCGCGCGCCACTTTGAGGCACGCCTTGCATTCTGCGCGAAGACGAGCCTTGCGCAAGTGTTCCCATGCGACCACATTCTGTTAAATCCACCTGCAGACAACGGGCGTTTACCGTGCCTCAGAGGCGGCCAAGCCGACTCACGGCAACGGCTTACGCTCACAGGCACGGCACGGGGTCCGCCGTCTCTTCGCGCAAAAGGCAGCAAAGGTGCGAATGGGCCACCGGCCGTGCACCCGCAGGCTCGTGTCTCTCCCCCGGTCCGGCGCAGCCCCCGGCGCCCAGGCGGTGGGACGCATGCAGGGCTCTCGAAGCCGTGATCCCCGTAGTGGCGGAAATGGTCCGGTGATCCGCGCGGCGGCGCCGACGCAAGGTATCCCATCGTAGCAGCGTCGGGGCATCGCCTCCGTGCCGAATACCCGTCACGCGCAGCGCGAGACCCTCTCTCGCACCCAGTGAGTCGATATGGAATACACTACCGGTGTCTCACGACGACTGAGAACACCTCCGCGTCACATTGGCTTCGCGCCCCGCGGATTCAGCCTGGCGGAAGTGCTGGTGGTGCTGGTGATCTTCGGCATCCTGATCCTGATCGCCGCGCCGCGGATGAGCCTTGCGCCGGCGCGCACCCGCAGCGCCGCGAACACCACCGGAAGCACCCTGCTGGCCGCCCAGCGCGCCGCCGTGTCGCGCCAGCAGAACGTGGTGATCTCGTTCGACGCCCCGGGCAAGCGCATCCGCGTGCACTACGACGCCAACGGCGACGGGGTGATCCAGGCGACGGAGCACGCCTACTGGCAGCCGCTCCCCGAGGGCGTGGTGTTCGGCCGGGCCGGCGCGCCGGCGGGGCGGGTGGGGACGGCCGCGGTGTCGTTCCGCGGGCGCCAGGGCGGGCTGCCGGCCGTGTTCTTCATGCGCAACGGCAGCGCGTCGGAAGAGGGAGGGTTCTACCTGGCCACGGCGCTCGACCAGTCGCGCGGCGCCGCCTCCAGCGTGCGGATGGTGGTGGTGGACCGCGCCACCGGCCGCCCCAACTGGCAGGTCTACAGCGGAGGCGCATGGAAAACCGAGTTCTGAGGCGCCCGGATGCCGGCTTCACGCTGGTGGAGGTGATGATGTCGATGGTCATCCTGGCGATCGTGCTGGTGGGCTTCCAGGCCGCCGCCACCCAGCGCCTGGTGGGCGACCTGCAGCTGCAGGACATCCGCAGCGCCGCCGTGCAGCTCGCCGCCGACCGCGTGCGCGCCGTGCAGCTCGACCCCGTCTACAACGAGCTGGCGCAGCGCTACGCCGGCACCGAGACCACCATCGCCAGCTACCCCGGCTACCGCCGCGTGACCACCGTGGCGCAGACCACCGCGGGGGGGAACGACTACACCACCGTGACCGTGCAGGTCACCCGCCAGGGGCTCCGGACCCCCGTCTACCGCACCGTGGTGATCGCCGCGCCATGAACCTCTCCCCCCGGCTGCGGGACACCCGCGGCATGACCCTGGTCGAGCTCCTGGTGGCCACCGTGATCGTGCTGGTGGTGCTCACCATCTCGCTCGGCTTCTTCAACTCGCAGGCGCAGTCGCTGAAGGCGGGGACCGGCCAGTTCGCGCTCACGCAGAACTACCGGCTGGCGCTGGGGACGCTGGCCAGCCAGGTGCGCGCGGCGGGGAGCAACACCGCCACCGGCCAGCCGTTCCTGGTGTACGCCGGCGCCGACGTGGTGGCCTTCAACGCCGACTTCGTCTCGCGCGACCCCAACAACCCCTTCGCCGTCTCGGTGGACACCGCCGCCCCGCCGGCCGAGAGCGAGGCGCTGCAGGCAGCCGACGCCTTCACCCTCCCCGGCACCTCGTTCAGCTACCCCCTGGCCAGCTACGCCACCGGCCCGGCCAACTCGGGCGCCGAGACCACGATCTTCTACTTCGCCCCCGACGCGACCACGCCGCGCGGCGACGACTTCACGCTGCTGCGCCAGGTGAACCGGGGCGACCCCGCGGTGGTGGCGCGCAACCTCCTGCGCACGCCGGGGGTGCCGTTCTTCGAGTACCTCTACCCGCAGGACCACCCGAACGCCTCCACCACCATCGAGCGCTGGTCCAACGTGGAGCTCACGCACTCGGTCCCCCGGCACGGGGCGGCGGTGGACACCGGCGCGGCCGCGCGCATCGACCGCGTGCGCGGGGTGCGGGTGAACCTCACCGCCACCGACGGCACCACCGGCCCGCGCGAGCGCAGGCGGTCGGTGAGCCGCACCATCCTCCTCCCCAACGCCGGTGTGGCGATGCTGGAGAGCTGCGGCGAGATGCCGCAGCTCGGCACCACGCTGCAGGCCACCCCCTCGCCCGCGGGCGACCCGCCGCAGGTCACGCTGCAGTGGACGGCGGCCGTGGACGAGCGCGCCGGCGAGGAGGACGTGCTGCGCTACGTGGTGTGGAAGCGCCCGACCCTGGCCGCCACCTGGGGCCCGCCCTACGTGAGCATCCCGGCGGGGCTGCCCGCCTACACCTACGTCGACACGCAGGTGCAGCCGGGGCAGGGCTACGACTACGCGATCGCCGCGCAGGACTGCACCCCCTCGATGTCGGCGCAGTCCACCACCACCGCCACCCTCCCATGATGCCCAAGATCCCGATGCCGCGCGCGCCGCGGCACCTCCGCGACGAGCGGGGGATCGCCCTGCTGCTGGTGCTGCTGCTGGTGATGGCGGTGGGCGCGCTGGCGCTGGCCGCGGTCACCCTGAGCGGCAACAGCAGCCTGATCAACGCCTGGGACGAGCGGCTGGACGAGATGGAGACGGTGGCCGACGCCGGGCTGGAGGCCGGCCGCAGTCGGCTGAACGCCTCGCGCGCGCTCTTCCCCGACAGCGGCTACGTGACGCTGGAGAACGGGGTGAGCGTGGTGGACGCCACCGGCCGCACGGTGCCGGGGGTCACGCGCTACACCTACGGCGGCCCGATCGGCGTGTCCACCGGGCAGTACGGCGTGTTCGGCAGCCTGATCTCCATCGCCCGCTACGCCAACGGCGACCGCGTGGTGCGCCGGGCCGACATCACGCAGGAGAGCTTCGCCAAGTACGCCTACTTCACCGACGTGGAGCCGGCTTCCATCTCCTTCGGCGGGGGCGACCAGATCCAGGGGCCGGTGCACTCCAACGACGTGATCAAGGTCTACAGCTCGGGCGCCACCTTCAAGGGCCCGGGGATGGTGACCACGGCGCAGACGATCACCGGGCGCGACTACGGCACCTTCGTGGGCGGCTACAAGGAGCGCGCGGGGCGCATCGAGCTGCCGCCCACCGCCGAGCTCTCCAAGCTGCAGGGGTTCGCCACGCAGGGCGGCACCGCGCTGGTCGAGCCGATCGGCGGCAACCCGGGCACCGCGCGGATGCGCCTCGAGTTCCTGTGGATCGACGTGAACGCCAACAACGTCTCCGAGGCCGACGAGGGGTTCTTCCGCGTCTTCGTCTCGAACGACGACTGGTTCCTGATGGGGATCTCCAACGGGGCGCTGACCTCCACCCGCAACTGCGGCTACTGGCAGGCGGCCGGGCCCAACCGGGGGGCGTGGGTGACGCCGGCCAACCTGGGCGGCCTGACCAACGCGCAGAAGCGCGCCCTGCTGCAGGACCCGCGGCGGCGCTGCTTCCTGGGCGGCGACCCCACCTTCCAGAACGACAGCGCCTTCGCCGCGGGGAGCTGGAACGGCCCGGGGCGCGAGGGGTGGGTGCCGCGCCCGTTCGCGCTCCCGGCGGGGACCCCCGCGGCGCTCGCCAACCGGCCGGACGCCGCCTTCCTGTACCCCCTTTCGCGCACCTACAACGCGAACTTCAAGGGGGTGATCCACGTGACGGGGAGCGTGGCGGTGAGCGGCACCGTGCGCGGACGGGTGACCATCGCGGCCACCAGCAACATCTACATCGCCGACGACCTGAACTACTCGATCCAGCCGGGCGGCTCCAGCGACTGCCAGGACGTGGACATGGTGGGGATCTTCGCCGGGCAGAGCGTGGTGGTCTCCGACAACGCGCTGAACACGCCGCAGCAGATCCAGGGCGGGGGCGCGTTCTTCCCCTTCGACGACAGCAACAGCGGGGTGTTCCTGCAGGGCGTGGTGCTGGCGCTGAACGTGTTCACCGTGCAGAACTTCGACCAGGGCCCGACGAACACCAACCCGTGCGAGAACATCGCCTGGGGGCGGGGGTGCCTGTACCTCTCGGGCGGGGTGATCCAGCGCACCCGCGGCGCGGTGGGCACCAGCAACGGCACCGGCCTGCTGAAGCGCTACTCGTACGACGTCTGCGCCGCCAAGAAGCCGCCCCCGTACTTCCCGACCACCGGGCGCTTCAGCCGGTCGCGCTACTACGAGATCGACCCGGTCAACTTCGACGTGGCCACCTTCTACCGCCGCTGGAGCGCCGGCTGAACCCCGGCTCTCCACGCACGTCCCGGCGGCCCCGCGCGAGCGTTCGCGCGGGGCCGCGTCGTCATGGCGATTCGAAAAGGTGCCGGGCGTTCCAGGGATCCGAACTGCTTGCTCACGCAGAGGAGCAGAGGAGCAGAGGAGCAGAGGAGCAGAGGAGGGCGGTTGTTCTCTGCTGCCTCTGCTGTTCTGCGTGTGACTTCTTGCCAGCCTCGAGGAAGAACGATTCCTGTAGACGGTACGATCCTGAATCCCTGAATCCACAATCACTCGCTGTATCGATGCTGCCGATGGGTCGAAAAAGGCACGAGCACTCAGAGTCGTTCTCCGTGTCTCCGTGGCTCTGTGCGACCCCAGTTGTTCAGGCGAGCACGAGTAGCGGGGAGGACCGCCGTCGTGCCCGGAATGTGAGATTCGGTTCTCCTTGCGCCGCAACGACTTTGCACGAGACGTGGTAGTTTCGGTGGCGCGTGCGTTCGGAAAAGCACCGCAGAAAAAGCTTGCTTTGTACAGCGACGCGCACTAACCCTATACGCGCTGGACGGACAAAGCGCGGCCGGGAAAAGGATGTCCACCCTGCGGTGTTTGTCCACGTTCGGCTATTTGGTGCCCTCCCGTGCAGGCCGCATCCCACCTTCTCACCGGCGGACCCCGCCCCGGTCGCATGAACGAGCTGAGCAACGTGTTGCAGGACGTGCTGAAGGCGCTGGGAATCGAAGGCGCGGAGACCATCGCGCTGCGCCGCCGCGGCGTGGAGCTGGGCGACCACCACCATCGCCCCACACCCGCGGAGACCGGAGGCGGATGAGCGCCGCCGGGGATTGCCGGGAGGGTCGCGCGAGGGGATCTTGTCGTCTCCCGCGATCCTCCCATGGCACCCCGCGAACGTAGAGCCGATGCCGTCCGCCGCCCCCGAACCCGCCGTCGACCTGCGCTCCGACACGGTCACCCGCCCCTCGCCCGAGATGCGGCGCGCCATCGCCGAGGCCGAGGTGGGCGACGCGGTGCTGGGCGACGACCCCACCGTGGACGAGCTGGAGCGCTACGCCGCGGAACTGCTGGGCAAGGAGCGCGCGCTCTTCTTCCCCAGCGGGATCATGGCGAACACCACCGCGATCCTGGTGCTCGCCGAGCCGGGGACCGAGGCGGTGATCGACGCCGCCGGCCACATGCTGAACTACGAGGAGGCCGCGGCGGCCCAGTTCGGCGGCATCCAGTTCCGCGCCGTCGCCACGCGCGACGGCCTGATGACGGCGGACGACGTCGTCGGCGCGATGCGTCCGCCGTCGCCGTACCTGCCGAGGACCGCGGCGGTCTGCCTGGAGAACACGCACAACGCGGCGGGCGGCCGGGTGCTGCGGCTGGTGCAGCTCCAGGCGGTGGCCGAGGCGGCGCGCGAGCGCGGCGCGCGCGTGCACCTGGACGGCGCGCGCCTCCCCAACGCGGCCGCCGCCAGCGGGGTGCCGATGCGGGACTACGCCGCGCACGCCGACACGGTGATGGTGGCGCTGTCGAAGGGGCTGGGCGCGCCGGTGGGCTCGGTCCTGGCCGGCGGCGCGGAGCTGATGGAGCAGGCGGCGCGCGTCCGCCGCCGGCTGGGCGGGGGGATGCGGCAGGCGGGGCTCCTGGCGGCCGCCGGCCTGTACGCGCTGCGCACCAACCTGGAGCGCCTCGCAGAAGACCACGCCCGCGCCTACACGCTGGCGCGCCGGTGCGCGGAGCTCCCCGGCGTGACCGCGATGAAGCCGCAGACCAACATCGTGATGGTGGACCTGGAGGACGAGCGGCTGGACCCCGCCGCCGTCCTCGCCGGGCTCACCGGGCACGGCGTGTGGATGACGCAAATGGGGCCCCGCCGCCTGCGCGCCGTGACCCACATGGACGTGGACGACGCGGCGATCGAGCGCGCGGCGGCGGCGTTCGAAGCCGTCGTGCGCCCCGTCGTCGGCCAGTGAGGTGAAAGTTTTCGGGCGCGCGAACGAAACCCTTGTGCGCCGCCCCGCTACCGTGTAAACTTTCGGGCGTTGTTCGGGAACCGTGCTCCCTGCGCGGGGTACCACACGCCTACAGCACAGTCGCCCTCCAGCGAGAGCCCAAGGCCACAGATGATCAGCACCAAGGACACCGGCGAAGACCGCAAGAAGGCCCTCAACGTCGCCATCGGTACCATCGAGAAGGCGTACGGGAAAGGCTCCATCATGCGCATGGGCGTGAACGGCCCCATGGTGAAGATCAGCGCCATCCCCACCGGCGCCATCAACCTCGACTACGCCATCGGCATCGGCGGGATCCCGCGCGGGCGCATCACCGAGGTCTACGGCCCCGAGAGCTCCGGCAAGACCACGCTCGCCCTGCACGTCATCGCCGAGGAGCAGGGCAAGGGGGGCGTCTGCGCCTTTGTCGACGCCGAGCACGCGCTCGACATCGAGTACGCGCGCAAGCTGGGGGTGGACGTGGACAACCTCCTCGTCTCGCAGCCCGACACCGGCGAGCAGGCGCTGGAAATCACCGAGGTGCTGGTCCGCTCCAGCGCGCTGGACGTGGTGGTGATCGACTCGGTGGCCGCGCTGGTGCCCCGCGCCGAGATCGAGGGCGAGATGGGCGACAGCCACGTGGGCCTGCAGGCGCGGCTGATGAGCCAGGCGCTGCGCAAGCTGACCGGCGCCATCAATCGCTCGCAGACCACGGTGATCTTCACCAACCAGATCCGCGAGAAGATCGGCGTGATGTTCGGCAGCCCGGAGACGACCACCGGCGGCCGCGCGCTCAAGTTCTACGCGAGCCTGCGCATCGACATCCGGCGCATCGGCAGCATCAAGGACCGCGAGGTGCTGGTCGGCAACAAGACCCGCGCGAAGATCGTGAAGAACAAGGTCGCGCCGCCCTTCAAGCAGGCCGACTTCGACATCATGTTCAACGTGGGGATCGACCACCACGGGATCGTGGTGGACCTGGCGGTGGAGAACGACGTGATCAACAAGAGCGGCGCCTGGTTCAGCTACGGCGACGTGCGGCTGGGGCAGGGGCGCGAGAACGCGAAGAGCTTCCTGCAGGAGAACCCCGACCTGACCGCGCAGATCGAGGCCCAGCTCAAGGAGGTGCTCGGCATCCGCGGCGTCGCCGCCGCGGGCGACGAGGGCGGCGGCAACACCTTCGAGTGAGCGCCGCGCGAGCGCTGCCGCGTGACACAGCTTGCCGAGGGCGATGACCCCTCCCGCCGAGACGGCGGGAGGGGTTTTTCATCGAGACTCGTCCGTTCGGACGCTTCGGACCGTCACGCTGCCGCGGCTCGGGGCACGGGCGTTCGACGAGGTCGATCGCATGCTCCGCAACCGATCGACCCGGTTCTTCGTAGGTATGGCGCGCCGGGACGCAGTTGACGCTGGCGGAGGCGGGCGGCAGCTTGTCGCCCCTTCCGACGCAGATGGGCACCGGGGTTGCAACGCAGCGTGCGCGCGCCGCGCCGGCGCACGAACCTAGATGGACGGCTTACCGTATAACGTGATCGATCCATATCCGCACGGCGGCAGGGCCGAGGACAGGTCCCCGTTCGTGCTCGCCCGGTGCATGGGGCCCGCGACGGGCGGCGCCCGCGTCCAGCGCCGGAGCGCAGCCTGATGCAGCAGCGGGAGCAGCCCACGGGCCGGTACCTGTTCATCCTGTCGTTCGCCGCGCTGGGCGTGGTGTACGGCGACATCGGCACCAGCCCGCTGTACGCCATGCGCGAGGCGTTTCGCCCGGAGACGGGGATCACGCCCACGCCCGGTAACGTGCTGGGGATCCTGTCGCTCATCTTCTGGGCGCTGATCCTCGTCATCTCGATCAAGTACCTGGCGTTCGTGATGCAGGCCGACAACCGCGGCGAGGGCGGGATGATCGCCCTCACCGCGCTGGTCGTGCCCCGCAAGGCCGACACCGGGAAGGCCGGGATCCTGGTGATGCTGGGGCTGTTCGGCGCGTCGCTGCTCTACGGCGACAGCATGATCACCCCCGCCATCTCGGTGCTGAGCGCGGTGGAGGGCCTGGAGGTGGCCACGCCGTTCTTCACGCCCTACGTGGTCCCCATCACCATCGTGATCCTGGTGGGGCTGTTCGTGGTGCAGCGCCACGGCACCGGCGGCATCGGCCGGGTGTTCGGCCCGGTCACGCTCCTCTGGTTCCTCGTCCTCGGTACGCTCGGGGCCATCGAGATCGCGCGGCACCCGGCGGTGCTGACGGCGGTGAACCCGGTGCACGCGGTGCGCTTCTTCATCGTGAACCGCGCGGCTGCGTTCTTCGTCCTGGGCTCGGTGTTCCTGGCCGTCACCGGCGGCGAGGCGCTCTACGCCGACATGGGGCACTTCGGCCGGCGGCCGATCCGCATCACCTGGTTCGCGCTGGTGCTGCCGGCGCTGGTGCTGAACTACTTCGGCCAGGGCGCGCTGATCATCAACGATCCCGCGGCGGTGGAGCACCCGTTCTTCCTGCTGGCGCCGGGGTGGGCCACGTATCCCCTGGTCACGCTGGCCACCGCGGCCACGGTGATCGCGTCGCAGGCGGTGATCTCGGGCGCGTTCTCGCTCACGCGGCAGGCGATGCAGCTCGGCTACCTCCCGCGCGTGCACATCGAGCACACCTCGTCGCGCGAGATCGGGCAGATCTACATCCCCGGCGTCAACTGGCTGCTGATGCTCGCCTGCATCGGGCTGGTGGCCGGCTTCCGCGAGTCGAGCAGCCTGGCCAACGCCTACGGCGTGGCGGTGACCACCGACATGGTGTTCACCACGCTGCTCTTTGCGGCGGTGGCGCGGAAGCGCTGGCATTGGTCGTGGTGGCGGGTGGGCGCGCTGGGCGCGGCGTTCCTGGTGGTCGACCTGGCGTTCTGGGGCGCCAACCTGGAGAAGATCCCGCACGGCGGCTGGTTCCCGCTGGTGGTGGCCGCCGTGATCTTCGCGGGGATGACCACCTGGAAGACGGGGCGGCGCATCCTGTCGTCGCGGATGCACGCCACCACGCTGCCGTTCGAGCTCTTCCTGCAGGACGTGGAGCGCCGCTCGCCGCCGCGGGTGCCGGGAACGGCCGTGTTCATGTACGGCAACCCCGACGGCACGCCCCCCGCGCTGCTGCACAACCTGGTGCACAACAAGGTGTTGCACGAGCGCGTGGTGCTGCTCACGGTGGACACGCAGGAGATCCCGCTGGTCGCCGAGGAGGAGCGGGTGGAGGTGAAGGAGCTGGGCTCGGGCTTCTACCGCGTGGTGGTGCGCTACGGCTTCGTGGAGGAGCCCGACATCCCCGCCGCGCTGGCGCGGGTGAGCATGCCCGGCCTGGACCTGCGCCCGATGAGCACCAGCTACTTCCTGGGCCGCGAGACGCTGATCCCCTCGTCCAAGCCGGGGATGGCGATGTGGCGCGAGCACCTGTTCTCGGTGATGTCGCGCAACGCACGCACGGCGACGTCGTTCTACCGCTTGCCGCCGAACCGCGTGGTGGAGCTGGGGGCGCAGATCGAATTGTAGGCGCGCCGACGGCTCGGAACCGGTGCGTTCGAACAGGTGCGTTCGACCGGCACCGCGGAACAGGTGCGGGCCGTAACGGGTGCGGCCAGGCGGGTGCGCAGACCGGACGCGAGAGAAGGAAAACATGCTCGCGCACTCCCGCACTGGCGCACCTGTTCCGCGGCGCCGGCTGAACGATCCCGCCGGCGCCGGAAACACCGGGCGGGTGAGCGCGGTACTATACCGTGATGCGCGCCGGTGGTCGGCGGGCCGTGAGCGGAGCGAGGCAGCGCGTGTTCGAGGTCGTCGGGCGGAAGAAGAAGGAGGGGAGGCCGTCGCCGGCGGCGGCCGTGGCCGTGGCCGTGGCCGTGCTGGTGCACGCCGCCATCGTGCTGCTGCTGTTCTTGGGCTTCCGCCAGACCGTGCTGATGGCCGGCGAGGGCGACCCCGAGCAGGGCCCCGGCGGGCGCCAGGGCGGCGGCGGGGGTGGCGGGGGCGGCGGCGCGCAGGTAAGCTATTACGACATTCCACCTCCCCCGCCGCCGCCACCCGCGGCCGCGCCGCCCGACCCGGCCGTGCTGGTGCCGCCGGTGGTCACGCCCCCGCCGCCGCCCGTGGTGACGCCGCCCGCCGAGCCGAAGCCGGCGACCCCCGCGCCCGCCGTTCCAGCGCCGGGGCCGTCCACGGGCGGGCAGGGCGCGGGCACGGCTCCGTCCACCGGGCCTGGGGTCGGACCAGGGTCCGGCGGCGGGACGGGCGGGGGGAGCGGGGGAGGGACGGGGACCGGCACGGGGACGGGAACCGGGCCGGGGAACGGCTCGGCCGGCGGCGGCTCGGGGACCACGCTCCCCACCACCGACCTGCTGCTGCTGCCGCCGAACCCGCCGCGCGGGCTGGGCCACCGCGACATCGTGCTGCGCCTGACGGTGAGCGAGCGCGGCGACGTGACCGCGGTGCAGGTGATGACCCCCACCGGCAACCGCGGCTACGACGAGCAGCTCAAGCGCACCGCGCGCGACTGGAAGTTCAACCCCGCCCGCGAGATCGCCACCAACCGGCCGGTGGCCGTGAACTACGACGTGACCCTCTCCATCTGACCCCCCCCACCGCCCCAGGACCGCGCATGCCGCCCACCCCGATCGCCGAAGCCCCGTCGCGCCCGCCCCACGTGAGCTCGGAGGGCGAGTTCAAGCGCAGCCTGTCGCTGATGGACGCCACCCTGCTGGTGGTGGGGTCGATGATCGGCTCCGGCATCTTCATCGTCTCGGCCGACATCTCGCGCACCATGAACTCACCGGGGGGGCTGCTGCTGGTGTGGGTGGCCACGATGGTCATCACCGTGTTCGGCGCGCTGAGCTACGGCGAGCTGGCGGCGGCGATGCCGCGCGCGGGCGGCCAGTACGTCTTCCTGCGCGAGGGGCTGGGGCACCTGACCGGCTTCCTCTACGGGTGGACGCTGTTCATGGTGATCA
>DASQLJ010000248.1:0-7914 GCA_035630095.1 Longimicrobium sp. | reverse complement strand
CACGCCGTCGCTCGCCGGCTCGCTCCCCACGGCGCAGCGCGCCTTCCACGACGCGTTCGGATTCGACCTGTGGAACCGCAGCCCCTCGTTCGTCCGCCCGGGGACGCAGACCAGCGCGAACGTGGTGAGCTCCACCTTCCGCCAGGCGCTGCTGGACGCCGACGACAGCCGCGAGGCGCTGGAGGGCGCCACGCTGGCGGTGGGCTCGCCTCCCTCGTTCCCCGCGGGCTACGCGCCCCGGCTGCTGACGGTGAACCCGGCGCTCGAGGACGCCCTCCTCCCGTCCGGCACCCGCGGCGACATCACGGGGGACCTGGCGGCCATGAACACGCTGCTGGACCGCGGCGCCGCCCTCCCCGAGGACGCCCCCGGCGTGCACCGCCGCCCGGTCGTGCAGAAGCTGATGGACGCGCTGCTGGAGGTGGACCGGGCGCGCGGCGGCTCCGGCGGATCGTCATCCCAGGGCGAGACGCAGCGGCCGCCCACGCTCCCGCCGCTGAACGCGCAGGGCGACGACCCCTACGTGATCCGCTGCGTGTACGCGCGGCCCCGGTGCGGGCGGCTGGCGCCGCCGGTGGTGAGCGACGCCTCGGCCGAGTTCCGCCTGGCGGGCTTCTTCGACGCCGACGCGCCGCAGCGCCCGATCCGCGTGGCGATGCCGGTGGACACCTCGCCGGCGGCGCTGCGCAAGTACGACCGCAACGTGGCGTTCCTGCTGAGCGACGAGCTGCGCAAGCAGATGAGCCGGGTGAAGGGGATGAAGGAGCTGATGGACGGCGAGGTGGGGAGCCCGTCGGGGCTGGACATCTCGGTGATCTGCTCGCTCTCGATCCCCATCATCACCATCTGCGCGCTGATCGTGCTGATGCTGATGGTGAGCCTGCTGAACATCGTGTTCTTCTGGCTCCCCTTCTTCATCACCTGCTTCCCCGTCCCCACGCTCAAGGCGAAGGAGTAGGCCATGGCCGGCGACACCGTCTTCGGCTCGGGGATCTCGTTCCCCGTGCGGCTGGGCCCCGACGGGCGCGTGGCGATCTCCCGCGGCCCCGACAACGTGCGCGAGTGCATCCGCCACGTGCTGCTCACCGAGCCGGGCGAGCGGGTGATGCTCCCCGACTTCGGCGGGGGCGCGGGGCGCTTCCTCTTCGAGCCCAACACCGTCTCCACCCGCCGCCGCATCCAGGAGCGCATCGAGGAGTCGCTGCGCCGCTGGGAGCCGCGCATCGCCCTGCAGGGCGTGGCGGTGGAGGAAGACCCCGACGACCCCCGCGGCGCCATCGCCACCGTGCGCTACCAGCTCGTCGCCGACGGGGCGACGGAGCAGGTGAGCGTGGCGGTGCAGCTGGCGAGCTAGGGGAGTGCGAGAGTGCGAAAGTGCGAAAGTGCGAAAGTGCGATGGGGGATGATCGAACGACGGTGGGGTGCCGCCGTCGTACTGGCCGAACCAGATCGCCGTTGAAGTCCGCGAAGGCGGACTGCGTGCCGTTGTAGCCGCGAGTTCACTCGCATCCTGGACACCGGCCGGGCCGGAGGCAGTGGGAGCGGAGGGCGACCGCCGCCGCTCACCAACCGTACCGCACGAAGGACCGTCATGCCGCTCATCGTTCCGCGGATCGACGACCGCGACTACACGCAGATCCTCTCCGAGGCGCTGGCGCGCATCCCGCCGCACAACCCGGAGTGGAAGAACTTCAACGACGCCGACCCCGGGGTCACGCTGCTGCAGCTGTTCGCCTTCATGGCGGACAGCCTGCTCTACCGCGCCAACCTGATCCCCGAGCGCAACCGGCTGAAGTTCCTGGAGCTGCTGGGGATCGCGCTGCGCCCGCCCGCCGCGGCCACCGGCGTGGCGGCGATCGCCAACGAGCGCGGGCCGCTGGACGCGGTGACGCTCCCCGCCGGGCTGCAGCTCTTCGCCGGCGCCACCGGCTTCGTCACCGAGAACGGGCTCGACGTGCTGCCGGTGGAGGGAAAGGTCTTCTACCGCGCGAAGCTGGAGGCGGGGACGGAGACCGACACCGCGGCGCGGATGTACACCCAGCTCTTCGGCGACGGCGAGGGCGACGACGCGGCGCTCGACTTCTACCGCACCACCCCCTTCGAGTGGCCGGTGAACGGCGCGCGCGTGGGCGCGGTGAGCCTCACCGACGACGCGGTGGACCATGCGCTCTGGCTGGCCGTGCTCCTGCGCGCCGCCGACAAGCCCGACGACGCCGTGCGCCGCGACGTGACGGCGCGCATCGCCGGGAAGGTGCTCACGCTGGGGATCGCGCCGGCGTGGGACGGGAGCCAGCGCGTGCTGCGCGCGGGGGGCTCGGCCGCGCGCTCGGTGCCGCAGCTCTCCTTCGACATCTCCACCGGCACCTTCGACGCCGCCGGCGAGCCGGTGTACGCGCCGCTCGACGCCGCGGCCGACGACGACGCGCTGGAGAACCTCACCCTGGTGCAGCTCACCCTTCCCGGGGAGGGCGCCTTCGGCCCCTGGGACGACCTGGACCCGATGGACGACGGGGTGGGCGACCTGCCGCCATCGCTCGACGACGAGAGCCTGGCCGCGCGCGTCCTCTGCTGGATCCGCATCCGCCTGGCCGACGTGTCGGCGCCGGCGTCGGGGTCCACCGCGTCGCAGGGGTGGGAGGCGCGCTTCTCCTGGCTGGGGGTGAACGCCACCCGCATCTCGCAGCGCATCCCCGTGGCCGCGCAGCGCGTGGGCTCCGGCACCGGCGAGCCCGACCAGTCGCTGGCGCTGGCCAACGTCCCCGTCCTCCCCGAGACCGTGGCGCTGGCCGTGAACGGCGAGCTCTGTCGCGCACCGACGACCTGCTGGCCGCCCCGGCCGAGGTGCCGGTGCGCGACCCCTCGCTCCCCCCCGGCGCCGAGCCGGCGGCGGGCGGGAACCCGCGCGTCTTCGCGGTGGACCGCGAGAGCGGCGTGGTGACCTTCGGCAACGGCTACGCGGGGATGCGGCCGCCCCCGGGCGCGGCGATCGTGGCGGCGTACGCCTGGGGCGGCGGGAGCGCGGGGAACGTGGGGATCGGCGCCGTGAAGACGGGGCCGCTCCTCCCGGCCGGCTTCAAGGTGGTCAACCCGATCCCCACCTGGGGCGGCGACGACGGCGAGACGACCACCGAGGCCGAGCGCCGCATCCCGCTGACGCTGAGGAACCAGAACCGCGCGATTTCGAAGGACGACTTCCGCGAGATCGTGGAGGCCACCCCCGGCATCTCGCTGGGACGGATGGAGGTGCTCCCCACCTACCACCCGGCCGTGGGCTCCCCCGCGCCGGGCGTGGTCACCCTGCTGCTGGTTCCCAACGACCCGCTCCGCCCCGACGCACCGGTCCCCGACCGCCTCTTCCTGCAGGCCGTCTGCGCGCACCTGGAGCCGCGCCGGCTGGTGACCACCGAGGTGCACCTGCGCGGCCCCGAGTACGTCTCCCTCTCCCTCTCGGTGGGGTTCGACACCGTGCCGGGGGTGGACCTGGCCACCGTGCGCGAAGCGGTGAAGGCGGCGCTGAAGGCCTTCCTCTCCCCCCTGGCCGGCGGGCAGGAGGGCACCGGGTGGCCGCTGGACAAGCCGGTGGAGGACCGCGAGCTGTGGGCGCAGGCGGCGCGCGTGGCAGGCGTGGCCTCCGTGCGCGGCGTGCGCATGTGGGACGCGGGCGGCACCGAGGTGGCCACCCTCCCCGTGCGCGGCCTCCAGCTCCCGCGGCTGGACCGGCTCTCCGTCCGCGCGGGCGACGCGGAAGACACGGCGGCCCCCACGGGCGCGGCGGTCAAGCGCCGCCCCGTGCCCGTCGTCCCCAAGAGCTGCTGAGGCCCCGTGGACGTCAACGGAACCCGCTTCCACCTGCTGCTGGGGCGCGACGACTGGGTCGGCGCGCGGGGCCCGGCCGCGCGCGCCGAGTGGGCCGACGGCGCGCTGGGGCTGCAGCGCCTCCCCGTCGTCTTCCCCGCGCGCGGCCTGGAGACGCCGCCCACGCAGGATGACCGCCGCGGCGCCGGGCGCGACTCCTTCGGCAACTGGTACGTGATCGGCGCCGACGGCCGCTCGATCGTGGCGCGCTCGCACCACGACCACGCCGAGGTGCGCTTCTGGCCCCCCGCCGCGCCGCCTGCGTGCGCCGACGCGGCCCCGGGCGGCTTCGCCCCCGCCGTCCCGCCGCCCGCGCCGGAGCCGGTGCGGCTGCGCGGGCTGGCCGTCACCGGCGACCACTACCTGGTCGCGGGGACGCTGGAGCCCGCCGGGCTGCTGGTGTTCGACCTGGCCGCGGGGGGGCCGCCGGTGGCGCTCCCCTGGCCGGCGGCGGTGCCGTTCGCCCCGTGGGACGTCGCCGCGGCGCCCGGGGGCGGGGCGTGGGTGCTGGACCGCGACAACGCCCGCCTCTGGGCGCTCGACCGCCACTTCCGCGTGGTCTCGGGCTCGCCGCTGGCGCGGCCGGCCCCCGCCGCCCCCGACTTCGTCCCCGCGTCCGCGTCCCCCGACGCGTGCGACGCGCTGGGCGACGCCGGCGCGTCCGCCGACGCCGTGGTCCCCATCACCTTGGACGCGTCGCTCCCGATCCCCGAGGTGGAGGAGCCGGTGGCGGTGGACGCGCTCTGCGACGGGAGCGCGCTGGTGCTGGGGCGCGACGGCGCGAGCGGCGCCGCGGCGATCCACCGCTACGCGCTGGACGGCGCGCATTCCATCCATCCCCTGGCCCCGCTCCTGGGCGACGTCCCCGAGGTGCTGGCCGACCTGGCGCGCGCCTTCGACTTCGCCTTCGTGCCGGCGGCCGGGTGCTCGAAGCACGACGCGCGGGGCACCGCCTACCTGGTCTCGCCCAGCGGCAACCAGGGGTACGCGTTCACGCTGGCGGGCGAGGCGGGGGCGCTGGAGATCGGCTTCGGGCGCGACTTCCACCCGATGCGGCGCTTCGGCGGGCGGGCGCTGGTGGCGGCGGGGGGCGAGGCGTGGTACGACGGCCCCGGCGGCCGCTTCGTCCCCCTCCTGGCCTACCCGCGCCCCAGCTTCGAGCGCACGGCCGAGCTGCGCCTCCCCGCGCGCGGCGAGGGGGGCGACGACGCGCGCGCCTTCGACGGCCGCGAGCCGGGGTGCGTGTGGCACCGGCTGCTGCTGGACGCCTGCATCCCCCCCGAGGGCGGCGTGCGCTTCGAGAGCCGCGCGGCCGACACGCTGGCCGAGCTGGCCGCGCTCCCCTGGGAGGAGGAGCCGGCGCCGTACCTGCGCGCCACCGGCCCCGAGCTCCCCTGGCGCGCCGCGCCGCTCGGCGGCCCCGCGGGGCAGGCCGGCACCTGGGAGCTCCTCTTCCAGAACGCCCGCGGGCGCTACCTGCAGCTCCGCGCCACCCTTGCGGGGAACGGCCGCACCACGCCGCGGCTGCACGGGCTGCGCCTCTACTACCAACGCTTCTCCTACCTCTCCCGCTACCTCCCCGCCGTCTGGCGCGAAGACCCCGCGTCGGCGTCGTTCCTCGACCGCTTCCTGGCCAACCCCGAGGGGACGCTGACGGAGATCGAGGGGCGCGTGGCCGACGTGCAGGTGCTGTTCGACACGCGCACCGTGCCGGCCGACTTCCTGGAGTGGCTGGCCGGCTGGATGGGCGCCACCCTCGACGCCGCCTGGGACGAGCCCAAGCGCCGCTTCTTCCTCGCCAACGCCCTGCGCATGTACGCCTCGCGCGGCACCCGCGAGGGGATCGTCCGCGCGCTGCGCCTGGCGCTCGAGGAGTGCGTGGACCCGCACCTGTTCGACGACTGCGCGTGCGGGGGATCGGATTCGGCGGGATCGGCGTCGACCGCGGTCGCGGCGACGTCGACCGCGTCCGCCACCACCACCGGGTCGGCGTCTTCCGCCGGATCGGCGGGCGGATGCGGATGCGGGGGGACGAGCGGGAGCGGAGGCGGGTCGGCGCGGTCGCGCTTCTCCGTGCGGGTGGTGGAGCGCTTCCTCTCGCGCACGGCGCCGGGGGTGGCGTACGGCGACGTGACCGCGCTGGCCGGGCCGGGGACCACCGCCACGGCGCTCCCCTGGAGCCCCGCCCAGGGCGCCGAGCCGCTGCACGCGCGCTGGCGCGAGTGGCTGGCCGGGCGGTACGGCTCGGTGGGGAAGCTGAACGCCGCCTGGGGGACGGAGCTTCCCTCGCTCGACTCGCGGCTGATCCGCCTGGCCGCCACGGCGCCGCCCGCGGCGCAGGCGGCGGACTGGTCGCGCTTCCTGCGCGAGGGGCTGGGCTTCACCTACGTGCCGCCGGCGGGCGCCGAGCTCCCGCTCTGGCACGACTTCCTGGCCGCGCGCCACCGCAGCGTGGAGGCGCTGAACGCGGCGTGGAAGCGGACGGGGACGGCGGTCCATCCCTCGTTCGAGGCGGTCCCCTTCCCCACCGCCATGCCGGCGGGCGGCGAGGAGCTGGGCGACTGGATCGCCTTCGCGAGCGTGGTGGTGCCGATGCACCGCGCGGCGCACCGCTTCACCGTGCTGGTGCCCGTCTTCCCCGGCGAGGACGCGGAGAGCCAGCGGCGCCGGCGCGACCTGGCGCGCCGCATCGCCGAGATCGAGAAGCCGGCCCACACCGTGGTGGAGGCGCGCCTGTACTGGGCCGCCATGCGCGTGGGCGAGGCGCGGCTGGGCACCGACACCCTGCTGGGCCAGGGGAGCCGGTTCACCGCGCTGGAGCTGGGCCGCGGCGCGCTGGGCGCCGCGCTGCTGGCGTGGACCGAGCCCTGGAACACAACCGGGCGCAGGGTGGTGGGGCGAGACCCCGTCGCCGTGCGCCGCCAACCGCGGGCGATCCCTGCGAGGTCGAGATGACTGCATTCGCTACAGCCGCCGCCGGGCCGCTCCGGGCGGACCCTTCCAAGCGCGTGAACTACACGCTGGGCCTGGTGCTGGGGGTCGACGAGTTCCAGCAGGAGCAGCTCTACCACGCCGCCGGCCGGCGCAGGCACGACCAGTGGCTGCACGGCTACGGCACCGCGTGGGGGCTGCGGCTCACCACGCCCTCGCCCGGCGACGCCGACCCCGAGATCCAGGTGACCGGGGGCGTGGCCGTGGACCCGTGCGGCCGCGAGATCTGCGTGCCCGACACCATGTGCGTGCGGCTGAACGCCTGGCTGGCGCGGCACCGCGAGGTGCTCCAGCGCCTCTACGGCGCCGGCCCCGCCACCATCCCCCTGGCGGTGGTGCTCTGCCACCGCGAGTGCCCCGACGACGTGGTGCCGGTGCCCGGCGAGCCGTGCCGCAGCCAGGACGACGCCATGCAGCCCTCGCGCATCCGCGAGACCTTCGAGCTGCGGCTGGCGCTGCGCGACGAGGCCCCGTGGGACTCGCCCCCGGGCGACAACCCCGGCGGGCTCACCCTCTTCCGCTTCTCGCACCCCGAGGAGGAGGCGGTGCGCGCCTTCGGGCGGCTGCTGGACCGGGTGCGCGTGGCGTGCCCCGGCGACGCGGCCGCCGGCGGCCGCGAGGCGCTGCTGGCCGCGGTGCGCGCGCTGGACGACGACGCGCAGGAGGCCGAGGCCGGCTCGCCGCCGGGGGCGCGCGACCCGATCGCGCTCTTCGCCGACGAGGCCGACGCCGCCATCCGCGAGGCGATCCGCGTGTGGGCCACCGAGGTGCGCCCCCGGGTGCGCGCCCGCGAGCCGGGGGGCGAGGGGTGCGGCTGCGGCTGCCCGGGCGAGGACGACTGCTGCGTGCTGCTGGGCGAGGTGGACCTGCCGGTCGCCGCCGGCTGGACGGTGGCGGGGAACCCCTTCCCGGCCGACGAGACGCGCCGCCCGATCCTGCTGCACACGCGGCTGCTGCAGGAGTGGCTGACGCGCGGCGGCGAGGGCGACTGCTGCTGCGGCTGCCCCGAGGTGGACACCTTCGTGACCGCCGCGCCGATCGCGCTGGACACGGTGCGGGTGTGGCTGC
>DASQLJ010000247.1:0-7298 GCA_035630095.1 Longimicrobium sp. | reverse complement strand
AGGAGATTTTCGGGCAGCCCTATAGCCACTGGCCCACGCCGCCGTGCCAGGAGCAGGTCCCTCGGCGGTTTGCGCTGTAGGAGTAGGTCCCGTCCCGGCAGATGGCACTGGCGCCCGCGGGGTGGGCCCGCGTCCTTCTCTGGCGGTGTGTTCTGCTGGATGAACGGGCGGGCGGAGCGTAGGTGCGCAGGTTGTGGCTGGCGCGGTAGATGTAGCCGCCCGGCTCGCCGTAGCTCGCGTAGACCCTGGCCCATCCCTGCGAATCTTTCGCCCCAACGTCCACCCGGTCGCCGCGCTTCAGCGTGCGCACCACGGGAAACGCCGTCCCCGCCGCGGAGCGGATGTTCATCGTCCCGTGGATGTAGAACGTCTCGCGCGCCTCGTGCGTGGCCGAGTAGCCGGTATCCCTCGTCAGTAGCGGTGGGTGACCGGGACCGCCGCCCGGATTGCCCGCGATGGCGCCGCAGAACCCCACGAAAACCATGAACAGCACCCCCAGCCCGCCGCAGCAGCCACACCCGGTGGAGGCAGTGCCGCCGCCGGCCGCGGCGCGAACGTGACCGCCGCCCCGTCCGCCAAGGCGCGTGCGCGCGGAGATCCCGCTGCCCGGGATCCCGGTGTTCACGAAGGTGCCGCGCCTGCCGGTATTCACGCTCAGCCCGCGCACTCCAAGCGTCGTGCTGACGCCCGACCGGCTGAGGTTCAGCCGGACGCCCGGCGCGATCTTGAACGATCTGCGAAAGCGGAAGGCCATGGAAGCCTGCTCGTGTCGGAGTAGTGCCGTCGCCGACGGCTCGGGAATCTGCGCCTCAGCGCTCAGGCCGGTTGATCCAGATCTCGACGCCGCCGCGCCCTGAGCAGGTGCCGGCAGCGTTTCGGCTCTTCGATAGGGCGCCGTCGCGGCAGACTGCGGATACGTTGGAGGGGAAGAGCGCCCTGAGCTTCGCGCTCGCCGTGGTTGTCGGCGGCGGCGGAATGGGCGGTGTGCGGCGGGGCGGTCGAGGCCCGAAGTGCTCGGCGGATTTGTGCGCGTAGCCGATCAGGTCGCCGTCCAACGCGAAAAGCTGTGGCCAATCCTCTCGGCCACTCTCCATGGCGAAAACGCGGTCGCCCGCCGAAAGCGTGAGCACCACGTCGAAGCTGCGACCGCTGTCGCCGTGGACCTGCACTGGCCCCTGGGCATAGAGCCTTTCCGGGATCGCCAACGATGGCTGCCGCTGGATCGTTTCGGAGTTGTTCGGCAGATCGCTGGTGCCATCGTTGCCCTTTTCGTAGTAAATCACGCCGAGCATAGCCAGCACTGCCGCGATGACGGCGCGTAGCCACCGCTTTGAGAGCCAGCCCGCGCTCGGCTGCTTCGGCTGGGGCCAAACGAGGTCGGGACCCTGGTCGTCGCCCGGCTGCTCGGCCTTCCGAGCCAGCTTCGCCAAAAACGCCTGCAGGTCGGGCGGCTCGTCATCGAAATCGTGGCGCTGCATGCGTGCTCGTCCAGTCGGATGGTTCTGTGAAGCGGGCGGGTTATCTGCTCCGGGCGGAACTGGAGGCGCACACTCCTATCGGGCCTGGGACGCGCTTCAGGCATCAACTCGCGCGTTTGCGAATCCATCACGGTGCACGGGGCGATTTGCCGAGGGCGACAGCGCTCCCGTCGCGCCACCGGTGGGTTGGAAGGACACCGAGCGAGTGTTTCGCAGCATCCTCATAGACCGAAAACAGCTCGGCAGCCGCGGAGGATTCCACGGCTGCCGAGTTGATTCGTGCGAACGCCGGGGGGGTGTCAGGCTGGCGCGGGGAGGGCCAGCGCCTCACGCAGGGCGTCGAGGGTGGGCTCCAGCGGCTCGGCGTGCGAGGGTTGGCTGAGCAGCTGCTGCAGCTCGGGGGGGATCGGGATCTCGCGGCCGACGAGGGGCTCGACGACGGCCTCGAACTTCGCGGGGTGGGCGGTGGAGACGATGATCCAGTCGCCGCCGCCGATGCGCTCGCGAACGGCCACGGCGGTGGCGGTGTGCGGGTCCCATACCTCGCCCCAGGCGCCCGGCCCGTCGCGGATCACGCGGCGGATCTCGTCGTCGTCCACGCGCTCGGCGCGGAGGGCGCCGCGGGCCGCGTCCTCGCCGCCGAAGAGGTGGAGGAGGCGCTCCATGTTGCTGGGGCTGCCCACGTCCATCGCCGTGGCCAGCGTGGGCACGGTGGGGTGCGCGGCCCAGGGGGCGCCGGCGGCGAAGGCGGTGACGGCGGGGTTGGCGTTGGTCGCCAGCACCACCTTGCGCACCGGCATCCCCACGGCGCGCGCCCAGAGCGCCGCCGCGGCGTTGCCCAGGTTGCCGGAGGGGATGACGAACCCCGGCTCCACGCCGTGGCGTCGGGCGTACTCGCGGGCGGACCAGGCGTAGTACGCCATCTGCGGCAGCAGGCGGCCCACGTTGATGCTGTTGGCGGACGAGAGGCGGCGCGTGGAGCGCAGCGCCGGATCGGCCATGGCCGCCTTCACCAGGCGCTGGCAGTCGTCGAAGGCGCCGCGCACCGCGAAGGCGCGCACGTTGCCGCCCCACGCGGTGAGCTGCTTCTCCTGCCGCGGCGACACCATCCCCGCCGGGTACAGCACGGCCACCTCCACTCCCGGCCGCCCGTGGAACGCCGCCGCCACCGCGCCGCCCGTATCGCCGGAGGTGGCGACGAGGATGGTGAGCGGGCGCGCGTCGGCATCCCCATCCTCCCCCACGATCCGCGAGAGCACGGCGGCCAGGAAGCGCGCGCCCACGTCCTTGAACGCCGCCGTGGGGCCGTGGAACAGCTCCAGCACCGCCGTCCGCCCGCGCAGGTCGCGCAGCGGCACGGGAAAGGTGAACGCCTCGCGGCAGATGTCGCCCAGCGCGCCCGCCAGCGCATCGCCCGCGAAGAACGGCGCCAGCAACCGCTCGGCGACCTCCGCCAGCGTCCCGGCGCCGTCCAGCGCACCCGGCAGGGTGGGGAACGCCTCGGGGACGTAGAGGCCGCCATCCGGCGCCAGCCCGCGCAGCACGGCCTCGCTCAGCGTGGCGGAGTCATCGCCCCCGCGGGTGCTGACGTATCTCACTGCCGCGCCATCAAGCCACCTCCTCCAGCCGCGCGCCGGGCCCATCGACCGGCGAGACCCAGCCGCGGGCGCCCACGCCGCGGCGCAGGAACGCCGCCAGCATCGCCGCACGCGCGCGCTCCGCGTCCGCATCGCCCGCGCACCAGGCGAAGATGCTGGGGCCGGCGCCGGAGATGGAGCAGCCGAGCGCGCCGGCCTTCATCGCCGCCGCCTGCACGTCGTGGAAGCCGGGGATGAGGCGGGCGCGGTGCGGCTCCACCAGCACGTCGCGCAGCGAACGGCCGATCAACGCCAGGTCGCCGGAGCAGCAGCCGGCCACCACGCCGGCGAGGTTGGCGCACTGGTGGATCGCGTCGCGCAGCGGCACCTCGCGCGGGAGCACGGCGCGGGCGTCGCGGGTGTTGAGCGACAGCTCGGGGAGCACCAGCACGCAGCGCAGCGCGGCCGGCGCGGGGAGCGGCACCACGTCGGGCGGCTCCGCGGAGCGCACCAGCACCAGCCCGCCGAACAGCGACGGCGCCACGTTGTCGCCGTGGATCGCGCCGCTGGCCACCGCCTCGCCCTGCAGCGCGTAGGGGAAGAGCTCGGCGACCGGCAGCGGCCGCGGCAGCAGCGCGTTGGCGGCCACCACCGCCGCGACCGCCGACGCGGCCGATCCGCCGATCCCCGAGCCGAGCGGGATCCCCTTCTCGATCGCGATGGAGAGGCCGAGGTCGGGGGCGTGGTCGTGAAGCAGCAGCGTCACCGCGTGGCCGGCGGTGTTCGCGGCGGGATCGCGCGGGAGATCGGCGACACAGCCGGTCACCGCGCCCATCACCACGCCCGGCGCGGCGGTGCGGGTGACGGTGACGCGGTCGCCCGTCGCGGCGATGGGATGGCCGAGCAGGTCGAATCCCACCGCCAGGTTCGACACGCTGGCCGGGGCGAAGGCGGTCGCGCGCGTGGGTCCGATCACGGCGCGCATCCGGAAGCGCAGAACCACGGGAGGTGCGGAAACGGAGGCGGTGGTGTCACGATCTCCAATGTGGATCTTCAGCCGAGTAGCGACAGTGCGCGCCGCCGCCGCGAGACGAGCAGGGTGCTGGCGCGGCTGACAGCATCACGAAGACATCAGGATGCCACAATTCGATATGTCGCGGGGATAGTCAAGTCGATTGGACGGGCGGACGCACGTGTCCTCCGCAAGGACCTTCGTACCCGCGACCGAAGTAGAGTTTTGTTCGAGAGCGATGATCGCAGCCCGATTGGCGGCGTGGAGGACGTCCCCCTGTCGGAAATCCGGTAAACAGCCGAGTATATCCGTGCCGCCCCGATCCTCGTCCGCGCGCCGGTGGAGGCGCTCGCGACGACCCACCTTCTTCATCCGCAGCACATGAAGCCTGCCCACCTGTTCGCCGCCGCGGTGCTGAGCTGCGGGCTGCCCACGCTGCTCGCCGGGTGCACCCCCGGGAACGCCGCGGCGGGGCCGCGGCCGTCCGGCCGCACGCTGCGCCCGTTCCGCAGCGACGCCGAGTTCCTGCGCTACACGCGCGAGCTGATCGCCCGGGCCGAGGAGGAGGAGCCGCCGCCTCTGCCCGTGCCTGCGCCACCGCCGCCACCTCCCATGGCACCACCTCCTCCCCCACCCCCGCCGCCCCCGGCGTCGGGCATGCCGACCCCGTCGCCGACCCCGTCACCGGCACCGTCGCCCGCACCTTCGGCGGCACCGTCCTCGGCGGTGCAGGGGGTGGCGGCCGGCCAGCCGGTGGCGGCCGCGGGCGAGTCGGTGACCAACGTGCAGCACGTGGGGGTGGACGAGGGCGGGATCGTGAAGGTGCATGGCGACTACCTGGTGATCCTGCGCCGCGGCCGGCTGTTCACCGTGCGCATCGGCGGGAGCGACCTGCAGCCGGTGAGCGCCAGCGATGCCTTCGGCCCCGACATCGACCCGCGCGGCACCTGGATCGACGAGATGCTGGTGGCGGGCGACCAGGTGGTGGTGATCGGCTACAGCTACGAGCGCGGCGGCACCGAGGTGGGGCTCTTCCGCATCGGCACGGACGGGCGGCTGACCTACCGCGCCACCTACCAGCTCCGTTCGAGCGACTACTACTCGTCGCGCAACTACGCCAGCCGGCTGGTGGGGGGCAAGCTGGTGTTCTACGCGCCGATCCCGGTGGACCTGGAGGACGACGACGATGATCCGTTCGCCAGCTTCCCGGCCGTCCGCCGCTGGGGCGCGGGCGACAGCACCTTCAAGCGCACCGCCAACGCCACGCGCGTCTACCGCCCCGCCGGTCGCCTGAGCATCGCCGATGATCTGAACCTGCACGCGGTGACGGTGTGCGATCTGAGGGGCGACGGGATGAGCTGCCGCTCCACCGCGCTGTTCGGGCCCGAGGGGCGGGTGTTCTACGTGTCGCCGCGCGCGGTGTACGTGTGGACCACGCAGGAGCCGGCGTGGAACGCCGACGACGACGCGCCCCCGCGCTCCGTGCTCTACCGGATGCCGCTGGACGGCTCGGCGCCCACGGGGCTGCGGGTGAGCGGCGGGCCGGTGGACCAGCTCTCGTTCCTGGAGAGCGGCGACGGCTGGCTGAACGTGCTGGTGGAGGCCGACGCGAGCGGCGAGGCCATGTGGCGGCAGGAGGTTCCCGAGGGCGAGCTGTCGCTGCTGCGCGTGCCGATCGCCAGCTTCGGCGACGGGAGCCGGGCCGCGCCGGTGAGCCGCTACCGCCGTCTCCCGACCCCCACCGGCGGCTCGCTGCAGAACCGCTACGTGGGCGACTGGCTGCTGTACGGCGTGGGGAGCGGCTGGTACCGGCCGCGCGTGGACAGCGCGTCGGTGTACGGCGTGCGCTGGGCGGGCGGGGGCGACGTGGCCACGCTGGCGCTGCCGCACGTGGTGGACCGCATCGAGGCGATGGGCTCGGGCGCGGTGGTGGTGGGGAGCGCCGGGCCCGACCTGCACTTCAGCGGCGTGCGGCTGGGGCCCACGGCGTCGATGGCGCACCGCTACACGCGGCCCAACGCCTCGCAGGGGGAGACGCGCACGCACGGCTTCTTCTACCGCCCCGACGGCGAGGACGTGGGCGTGCTGGGGCTGCCGATCACCGGCCCCGCGCGCGCCGGCTACGCGCAGCTCACCCACGGCTCCGCGTCGGTGCTCTTCCTGCGCAACCAGGCGTTCCGGCTGAGCGAGCTGGGCGACCTGGCCGCGAACGACACCTCGGGCGCCAGCGACGGCTGCCGCGTGAGCTGCGTGGACTGGTACGGCAACGCGCGCCCGCTCTTCCTGCGCGGCCGCATCTTCGCGCTGATGGGCTACGAGCTGGTGGAGGGCAGGGAAGACGACGGCCGGATCCGCGAGGTGCGGCGGGTGAGCTTCGCGCCGCGACCGGTGGCGGCGGAGCGGTAGATCCTGCCCGGCTGGCGTTCGAAGCCAGCCACGCTGGTCGAATGGCCGATGTGCGCGTGACGCCAAACGAAAGCCGCCTCGCTCCCCGTGGGCGAGGCGGCTCTGGCGTTCAGGCGGAAGCCGGCGGATGTGGCGGTCGGCGCGGGCGGAAAGGATCCTGCCCGCGTGAGCGCTAGCTCCAGATCGGGTGGCTCCGGTCGTAGTTCCACCGCGCCACACCCCCATGGTGCGAGCAGGTGCCGGACCGCGTGCGGCTGTACGAGACCGAGCCATCCCTGCACATCGCGGTGATCACGGTCGGCGACACGGACGGCTCCGATCCGGGAGGATTCGGGCCCGAGATGCTGAGGAATGTCGTGGCGGCGGCCCCCAGCAGTCCAGCGGCGAACTTCCCCAATCGCCGATACGTGTGGCCTGGCCATGTTTTGTGTTCACGCGAGACGGGCCCGTTGTTCACGTCGCGCCCAGCGACGTTGAGATGATTGTTGTTACCGATGAAGTTTACGTTGATCGTGGGGCCCGAATCGTTGCCAGCAGACATGTTCACCGTCGGCGTTCGATTGTTCACGGTTGATGAAGTTGCCATCCGCTTTGCGCCATCTCAGAGACGGCGCACATGCATCATCACACCAACACTCCGGTAGAATCAAACGAGAGTCAAGGAAATTAGTTTCACGGATCGCGTGTAGATGGTGCCAACTAGGGAATTCGTGGCGGGCGACCGGGTGGAGCGCGGGAAGACGACGGCTGGATCCGAGAGGTGCGGCAGGTGAGCTACCGGCGCGCGCGTTGGCGGCGGAAAGGCAGACTGGGCCGGCGCGCTGG
>DASQLJ010000246.1:0-31382 GCA_035630095.1 Longimicrobium sp. | reverse complement strand
TTCCAGGCGTTCAACCTGATCGGCGACCTGACCGTGAAGGAGAACGTGGAGCTCCCGCTCACCTACCGCGCGATGCCCGCCGCCGAGCGGCAGCGGCGCGTGCAGGAGGCGCTGGAGAAGGTGGCGATGAGCCACCGCATGAGCCACTACCCCAGCCAGCTCTCCGGCGGCCAGCAGCAGCGCGTCGCGGTGGCGCGCGCCATCGCCGGCACCCCCTCCGTCCTCCTGGCCGACGAGCCCACGGGCAACCTCGACTCGGCCAACAGCGAGCAGGTGATGTCGCTCCTGCACGAGCTGCACGGCGAGGGCGCCACCATCTGCATGGTCACGCACGACCCCCGCTACGCCGACCACGCGCAGCGCTCGGTGCACCTCTTCGACGGCCGGGTGGTGGGCGAGGAGAGCAGCGCCGTGGCCGCCGAGCTGGAGCGGCACGGCTTCGAGATGCACACCTAGCCGTCCGCGGCCGACGATCTGATACGGATCGATACGGATCGCGAAACGTCGGTGCCGGGGCCTGGAACGGAAGAGCCGGGTGCGGGCGTGTCCCTCCGCTGCGCTCCGGGCCGGGCTTCGCGCGCCGTAGGCAACGATACCGCCGTTGCCAACGGCGCCGAGCCGCCGGCGCGCCATGGCCCCGCTCGCTCCCTCGGTGGACGGTGATGGCGCGCCGGCGTCTCGGCCCTCCGGGCGCGAATCCCTCACGCACACCGCCCGATGACGGAACGGAGTTCGTGGGATGCGCCAACGTGGAAGTGGACGCGGACGCCGCGGCCAGGATCGCCGCACCGGCCCGCGCCGGTGCGGCGATCTCGCGTCTCCGGGTACCGCGATCCGCCGCGGGCGGCTACCTTGCGGCCGATCCCGTCTCCCCGACCGCCGCGCCCGATGCAGATCACCCCACCGCCGCGCATCCTGATCGCCGACGACCAGCCCGACGTGCTCGAGGCGCTGCGGCTGCTGCTGAAGAGCGAGGGCTTCCAGGCGGTCACCGCCAGCTCTCCCGCGGCGGTGCTGGCCACCGCGAAGGACGAGGACCTCGACGTGGTGCTGATGGACCTCAACTACACCCGCGACACCACCTCCGGGCGCGAGGGGATGGAGCTGGTGGCGCGCCTGCAGGCGCTCGACGCGTCGCTCCCCGTGGTGGTGATGACGGCGTGGGGGAGCGTGGAGAGCGCGGTGGAGGCGATGCGCCGCGGCGCGCGCGACTACGTGGAGAAGCCGTGGGACAACGCGCGCCTGCTGGCCACCCTCAACCGGCAGGTGGAGCTGGGCCGTGCGTTGCGGCGCACGCAGCGGCTGGAGCAGGAGAACCACCGGCTGCGCAGCGACGGGCTGCCGCACATGATCGCCGAGTCGCGCGCCATGCAGCCCGTGCTGCGGCTGATGGAGCGCGTGGGCCCCTCCGACGCGCAGGTGCTGATCACCGGCGAGCACGGCACGGGAAAGGACGTGGTGGCGCGCTGGCTCCACGCGTCCAGCCCGCGCGCGTCGCGGCCGCTGGTCACGGTCAACGCCGGCGCGATCGCCGAGGGGGTGTTCGAGAGCGAGCTGTTCGGCCACGTGAAGGGCGCCTTCACCGACGCGCGCACCGACCGCGTGGGCGCCTTCGAGCTGGCCGACACCGGCACCCTCTTCCTGGACGAGATCGGCACCATGCCGCACGCCCAGCAGGCCAAGCTCCTGCGCGTGCTGCAGACCGGCGAGTTCCAGCGCGTGGGCTCGTCCAGGACGCGGCGGGTGGACGTGCGCGTGCTCTCCGCCACCAACGTGGACGTGGCCGCGGCCGCGGCGGAGGGGCGGCTGCGCGAGGACCTCCTCTTCCGGCTGAACACGGTGGAGATCCACCTCCCCCCGCTGCGCGAGCGGCGCGAGGACATCGCGCCCCTCGCGCACCACTTCCTGGCGCGGCTGGCGGCGCGCTACCGCAAGACGCTGAACGGCTTCGACCCCGGGGCCATGCAGGCGCTGATGGCCTATCCCTGGCCCGGCAACATCCGCGAGCTGGAGCACGCCATGGAGCGCGCGGTGCTCCTCGCCTCGGGCCCCGCCATCACCCCCGACGACCTGGCGCTCCAGTCGCGCGTTCCCGTGGCCACCGCGCTGGAGGAGATGTCGCTGGAGGCGGCCGAGCGGCTGCTGATCACCAAGGCGCTGGCGCGCTTCAACGGCAACGTGAGCCACGCCGCCGAGGCGCTGGGCTTAAGCCGCAGCGCCCTCTACCGGCGGCTGGAGAGCCACGGCCTGCAGCCCCGCGCGGAGCCGTGACCGGCGCCCCGCCGCGCGCGCCCCGGGCGCCGTGAGCCGCGAGCGGACGCACCAGTGGCAGGTGCTCACGCTGGCGTTCCTCACCGGCCTCCCCGGGTTCGCGCTGGGGATGGGGCTGCTGTGGACCGGCGGCCTCGCGCCCGCCCTGAAGTGGGCGCTCGCGCTCGCCGTCGCGGCGCTGTGGATCGGCAGCGCGGCGGCGCTGCTCAGGCGCGTGATGAACCCGCTGCGCATGCTGGCCAACCAGCTCGGCGCCATGCGCGGCGGCGACTTCTCGCTGCGCGCCCGCGCGGCGAGGAGTGACGACGCGCTGGGGCTGGCGCTGCTGGAGGCCAACGCGCTCAGCGAGACGCTGCACGAGCAGCGCATGGGCGCGATGGAGGCCACCGCCCTCCTGCGCAAGGTGATGGAGGAGATCGACGTGGCCGTGTTCGCCTTCGACGGGGGCGCGCGGCTGCGGCTGGTGAACCGCGCCGGCGAGCGGCTGCTGGGCCAGCCCCGCGAGCGGCTACTGGGCCACGGCGCCGACGAGGTGGGGCTGGCCTTCGCGCTGGAGGGGGAGAGCCCGCGCACGCTGGACCACGGCTTCCCCGGCGGCAGCGGCCGCTGGCAGATCCGGCGCGACCCCTTCCGCCAGGGCGGCCGGCGCCACCGCCTGCTGGTGATCGCCGACCTGTCCCGCGCGCTGCGCGAGGAGGAGCGGCAGGCGTGGCAGCGGCTGATCCGCGTGCTGAGCCACGAGATCAACAACTCGCTGGCCCCGATCCAGTCGATCGCCGGCACCCTGGAGGCGCTGGCGGGCCGCGAGCCGCCCCCGCCCGACCTGCGCGACGACGTGCGCCGCGGGACGGGCGTGATCGGCTCGCGGGCGCGGGCGCTGGCGCGCTTCATGGCCGAGTACGCCCGCCTGGCGCGCCTCCCCCCGCCCACGCTGCGCCCGATGGACGTGGGCGGGTGGGTGCGCCAGGCGGCCGCGCTGGAGACCCGGCTCCCCGTGCGCGTCGTCCCCGGCGCCGAGGCGGGGATCGACGGCGACCGCGACCAGCTCGAGCAGCTCCTGATCAACCTCCTCCGCAACGCCGTGGACGCCGCGCTGGAGACCGGCGGCGGCGTGCGCACCGGCTGGAGCCGCAACGGCGGCACCGTAGAGGTGTGGGTGGAGGACGACGGCCCGGGGCTCTCCGAGACCGCCAACCTCTTCGTCCCCTTCTTCACCACCAAGCCGAACGGCACCGGGATCGGGCTGGTCCTCTCCCGCCAGATCGCCGAGAACCTGGGCGGCACGCTCACCCTGCACGACCGCCCCGACGCCCGCGGCTGCATCGCCCGCCTCGTCCTCCCCCTCGGCCGCACCGACCCGGAGTCCCAGGCCTGAGACTGGACGTCTCGCCGCGGTCTACGAGTTGGAGTTGTTGCATCCAGCACCGTTGGGGTGTCACACAGAGGCACGGAGACACAGAGAACTACTGCAGTTCACGTACGAGAGCGGACACACTGGCGAGGCTCCAATGGCGGGCTTCGCGTGGACATTCATCAACCTTCCGGGATGGAACGCATGCGTGAAATGAGACTCTGCAAGAAGGGGATGCGAGTCGTGTGGGCGTGGACCGCTTTCTCCGCCTGCGCGACACTGCCGGCACCGGCGCTGGCACAGGATGACTCGCTCGCCGTGGATCGCGCGGTGTTCGAGGCCGTCATTCGCGACATTGCCGATTCCGTCCCGGAAATACCGCTGGTAGACGTTCGGCCGGTCCGGTCGGATCAGCATCCAGCGCTGCTCATGCTGTTCGATGCAGAAGACCTGGAGACGGCGGATCCCGCCCTCGCCGCATCGCGAACGTCCGTTCTGGAGCGCCTCGCGGTCCAGCAGACGGACGCGCTGGTGGATCACCGGTGCTTCTGGGGCGGCGACGCCCCGCGCGTAAATCCGCGGCCAGGTGCGCGGCCGCCGGTGCGGGCGCACCCGGACAGCGCAGCCGCGGTGCGGCGAGCGTGCCAGGCGCGTCCGCCGTTCGTTGCCCTGAACGTCGGCAGGCCGCAGCCGGTGGAGGACGCCGGCGGCGCGGCCGTACGTGTCTTCGTGGTGCGGGCCACCGCGTCGTCGTACGAATTCGGGACGTTCACGCTTCGCCGCGACGATTCCGGGGCGTGGGCCATCATCGAACGCCGACAGATCTTGCGCGCCGGCCCCCGGGCGGGGTAGGCGCGGCTCAGGGGCTCGGTGTTCGGCTAGCATCGCGGCAGCCGATGCGACGCATGGGCCGATTCACCTCGGTTCGGGGGTAAATGATTCGGCGGGCGAGGCGGGAAGGCTCTTTTCCCCCTATCTCGCCCGCCGATTTTCTTGCTTCACCGTGGCCGTGCTGTGTGAACCTTTGCTGGATTTCGGGGATCAACTGAAAACGGCCGCCCGACGCAAGCAGCGTCAGGCAGCCGTTCTCGTTCGAGTCCTCATCCTCTTTCGTCGTCGGCCGTTCCACCTGCCGCAGGTACCAAGACTTGGGACGTAGGACTTGGGACTGGGTACCGGGCACTCGTGACCAGCCTCAAACCCCCACCGACTTCAACGCCCTCGCCAGCCGCACGATCCCTTCCTCGATCACCGCCGGGGCGGAGTGCGAGAAGTTCAGCCGCATGCAGTCGCTCGCGGTGCGGCTGCCGTCGGCGGCGAAGGCGTGGCCGGGGATGAAGGAGACCGCCTCGCGCTCGATCGCCACGCGCAGCACCTCGCCCGCGTCCACGCCGGCCGGGAGCTCCACCCACACGAACAGGCCGCCGGGGGGGCGACGCCAGCGCGCGCCCGCGGGGAAGTGTGCCTCCAGCGCCCGCAGCATGGTGTCGCGGCGCAGGCGGTACTCGCCGCACAGCGTCGCCAGGTGGGCGGGAAGGTGGCCGCCGTCCAGGTACCGCGCCACGGCGCGCTGCGAGAGCGTGGCCGTGTTGATGTCGCTGGCCTCCTTGGCGATCGCCAGCAGCGGCACCAGCTCCTCCGGCACCACGATCCACCCCTGGCGCACGCCCGGGGCCAGGATCTTGGAGAACGAGCCCACGTACATGACCCACTCCGCGTCCAGCGCGCGCAGCGGCGGGGCGGGGGGGCCGTCGTAGGCGAGGAAGCCGTACGGGTCGTCCTCCACGATCGGCACGCCCCAGGTGCGCGCCAGCTCCACCAGCCGCGCCGCCTTCTCGGGCGACAGGCTCAGCGCCAGGGGGTTGTGCCCGCTGGACATGGCGTAGATGAACGCCGGGCGCGCGCCGCCTTCCAGCAGCGCCTCCACCGCGTCCACGTCGATCCCCGTGTCCAGGTCGCTGGGCACGGTGCGCAGGCGCGGGGAGAACGGCTCCACCGCCTGCTGGAACCCCGTGTAGCAGAGCGTCTCGGCGATCACCTCGCCGCCGGGCTCCAGGAGGATGCGCGCCAGCAGGCTGATCCCCTGCTGCGCGCCGCTGGTGAGGAACACCTGCTCCGGCGCGCAGGCGACGCCGCGCTGCGCCATCAGCGCCACCACGTGCGCCTGCAGCGCCGCGTTCGGCGGCGAGTACTGCAGGGCGCGCGGGTCGTCGTCCAGCACCGCCGCCACCGCGCGCCCGAACTCGTCCGTGGGGAAGAGCTCGGGCGCCGGCAAACCCATCGCCAGCGACACCATCCCCGGGCGCGCGCCGGCCGAGAGCATCGTCTGCAGCGCCGACGCCCCCGCGACCTGGGCCCACCCCGCCAAGCGCATCGGCGCCGGCGGCGCGGCCGCGGCGGCCCCCGTCACAGCGTGCCGCGCCGTTCCTGCTCGCGCTCCACCGCCTCGAAGAGCGCCTTGATGTTCCCCGAGCCGAAGCCGCGCGCGCCCTGCCGCTCGATCAGCTCGATGAACATCGTGGGCCGCGCCGAGACCGGCTCGCTGAAGATCTGCAGCAGCCGCCCGTCGTCGTCCGAGTCGACCAGGATGGCGAGCTCCTGGTAGCGCGCCAGCACGCGCGGGTCGATGGCGCCCACCCGCGCCTCGAGCATCTCGTAGTAGGTGTCGGGGATGCGCAGGAAGTTCACGCCGTTCTCGTGGATCGCCCGCACCGACTCGCAGATGTCGGCGGTGAGGAAGGCCACGTGCTGCGCGCCCGAGCCCTTGTTGAAGTTCAGGTACTCCTGCACCTGCGACTTCGTGCCGTTGTGGGCGGGCTCCACGATCGGGAAGCGCACCTTCCCCGACGCGTCCTCCACCACCTTGGAGTTCATGGCGCTGTGCTTCGTCCACACCATCTCCTGGTGCGACTGGTGGAAGCCCAGCACCTCCTTGTAGAACTCGACCCAGCGGTCCAGCTCGCCCTGCTCCATGCTCACGGCAACGTGGTCCACCTCCATGAGCCCGGTGGAGATCGTCGCGGGCCCGTCCTCGATCGGCTTGAAGCCGGGGAGGAAGCCGTTCTCGAAGCCGTCGCGCTCCACCAGCGAGTGCACGCTGTCGCCCGGGCCGCCGATGGAGGCGCGGACCACCACGCCGCGGTCGTCCTCCAGCCGGAGCGGCTCCACCACCGAGCGCGCGCCGCGGCGCACGGCCGTCTCGAACGCGGCCTCCACGTCGTCCACGGCGAACGCCACGTCCTTCACGCCGTCGCCGTGCAGCGCCGCGTGCTCGGAGATCGGCGAGTCGGGCGAGACGCCGCTGGTGAGCACCAGGCGGATGTCGCCCTGCTCCATCACCACCGAGAGGCGGTCGCGCACCCCGGTCTCCATCCCGGCGCGCGCGGTGGGGCGGAAGCCGAACATCGTCCGGTAGAAGTGCGCGGCCTGGTAGGCGTTGCCCACGTACAGCTCCACGTGGTCGATCCCCTTCAACTGCAGCGCGCTGGATGCCGCGGGGCTCTCGGCTTCGGTTGCGATCGTTGCCATTACGTTAGCTTTCACTGGAAGATGAGGATGCGCGCGGTGGCGCGGGCGCGCATGCGTGTACACCACGGGAGCCGCTGCCGCGGCGTGGTCCGGCACGGCTTCCGCCGAAGCCGCGCGTCGGTGCCGCCGGAGATCCCCGGACGCGAGAAGGGGCGCGTATGCCGCTCCTCTCACGCCGGATCGGGGCATGGAACCCGGTCCAGGTTCGGGCGGATCGAGCCGCGCCGTCCGGCCGGTGCCTCTCCGCGAGGGCGGCCGCTTCGATGGACATGGGGTCTTCCACGATAGCCACGCTCGTTATCAGTCGTCAAGAGCAAGCCTGGCAACCGTATGGCGTTCGAGGCGCGCTTTCGCCACTCCCGGGCGGCCCCGGAGAACGGTAGCTTGCGGATCGGCGCCGGAATGGCGCAAAACCCGACGAGGAGCGATTCTTGGTAGGGAAACGCATGGCGGCCGCCGCCCGCCGGCGGAACGATTCGCCGCCACCCGTCCTCGCCCGGACGGGGTCGCACGGAACGTGCGGAGTGCATTTAGTCCTGTAATGCATGTAGCAGGCCGCGGCGCCGGGGGCGGCACTGCGCCGCCGAAGCAGCCATGCCCGCCGTCCGGACGCCGAGAGGCCGCTGATCCGGGCGGTCCGAGCCGACGCGGCCCGGGCGGAGAGGCGGGTCGGGAAGAGCCGGATTTTCGGACTCTTCGTGATGTCCAGGCGCCGGCGGTGCGCCACCCCGCGGCCTTCGGCTCGCGGCAGGCCCCGTCGCACCGTGCGGCGGGCGCGACACCCATCAACCGGAAAACCGTGACCGACACTCTCGAGCTCCACCTTCTCCCCGCGGTGGAGATCTTCCCGATCGAGCGGCTGCGCGAGTTCTCCGCCCGCGTCTTCGCGGCGTGCGGCGTCCCCGCGGCCGACGCGGCGCTCGCGGCCGACGTGCTCGCCAGCGCCGACCTGCGCGGCATCGACACGCACGGGGTGGCGCGGCTGCCGCAGTACCACGAGATGTTCGCGCAGGGCCGCATCAACCCCCGCCCGGAGCTGCGCGTGGTGCGGGAGTCGCCCTCCACCGCCACGCTCGACGGCGACAACGGGCTGGGGCTGGTGGTGGGTCCTAGGGCCAACCAACTCGCGATGGGGAAGGCCGAGGCGGTGGGGACGGGGTGGGTGGCGGTGCGCAACAGCAACCACTTCGGCGCCGGCGAGTTCTACCCGCTGCAGGGCCTCGCGCGCGACCTGATCGTGTGGGCGATGACCAACTCGCCGCCGCAGGTGGCGCCGCTCTGGGGCGCCGAGAAGATGCTCGGCACCAACCCGATGGCGATCGGCTTCCCCGGGCTGGAGGAGCCGGCGGTGGTGATCGACTTCACCGCCAGCGCGCTCGCCTTCGGCAAGGTGGAGGACGCCGCCCGCCGCGGCGTGCCGATCCCCGACGGGTGCGCCATCGACCGCGACGGACGGATGACCACCGACCCCAACGCGATGCTGAACGGCGGCGCCCTCCTCCCGCTGGGCGGCGACCGCGAGCACGGCGGCCACAAGGGATACTGCCTCACGGCGATGGTCGACCTCCTCTCCGCCGCGCTCCCCGGCGCGAACTGGGGCCCGTTCCCGCCGCCGTTCCCGGCCCACCTCCCCGCGCCGGCGCGCTCCGTGGGGTTGGGGGTGGGGCACCTCTTCGGCGCCTTCCAGATCGCGGCGTTCATCGACCCGCTCGAGTTCCGCCGCCAGGTGGACGACTGGGTGCGCACCATGCGCGGGACGCGCCCGGCGGCGGGGACCACCGGCCCCATGATCCCCGGCGACATCAACCGCCGCACCGAGGAGACCCGCCGCGTGAGCGGCGTCCCGCTGATCCTCCCCATCGTCGAGTCGCTGCGCCAGGTCGCCGCCCGCACCGGCGTCCCCTTCGGCGAGGGCGAGCGCTGATCGGCCATCGTCTCTAACCGCGAGTCGATTGAGGCATCGCGGAATCGCGGAATCGACGAATATGACGGCGCCTGCGTGGAACACCGCGCGGGCGCCGTTGTTCATCTGAGTCGATTGTGGATTGCTCCAATCCAGGATGAATGGCGGCAGAAGACCCTTTGGCCGCAGCCGCGATCCTGCCCCCCCCACGCCGGTGGAGCCTCGCGCAGTTTGCGAGGCTTCTCGTAGTTGTTGCTGCGGCTTCAGCCGCCGGTGAGCGAGACTGGCCGCACGAACGCGAATCCGATTCTGCTCCGTGATCCCGTATCTGTTTGCGACCGTAACTCCATCGAGGAACACCGGTTGCGCTGCGGTGTCGAAACATCCGAGGGTCGGCGGCCGGCTCTGCCCGAGCAGAGCGGCGCGCCATGTCTTCCGTTCCCGGCTGGAGAAACGATCGTGCAGAGAACCACCCGCGTCGCCCTGATCGCCGCCGCCGCGCTCGTGCTCCCCGCGGCCGCTTCGGCGCAGCAGACCACCCCCGCGCCCGCGCAGGCCGCGCCGGCGCAGCCCGCGCCCGCCAGCGAGGCCACCCAGCTTCAGCAGAAGCTCGGCGCGCTGCAGCAGCGCGCACAGCAGGACCCGTCGCTGAAGGCCGCGACCGACAGCTTCAACACCGTCCTGCAGGCCGGGATGGTGAAGGTGGATCCGCAGGCCGCCGCGAAGGTGGCGCGCGCCCGCGCGATCACCGCCGACGTGGAGGCCGCCCGCGCCGCCAGCGACAACGCGCGCCTCAACCAGCTCGCGACCGAGGCCAACCAGCTCCAGGCGTACTTCCAGACGCTGCAGCCGCGCGCCCTGGCCCTCCCCGAGGTGCAGCAGGCCCGCCAGGCCTACGTGGCGCGCCTCTTCGAGAAGATGAAGGAGTACGACCCGCAGGCGCAGTCGTACGTCGACCGCCTGACGCAGATCCAGAGCGGCGGCAGCGGCAACGGCTCCTGACCCCGGAGGACTAAACGAACGAGGCGCGGCGCCGTGGACCCCACGGCGCCGCGCCTCGTTTCCGTATCGAACGCACTCGCGCACTCACGAACTCGCGCACCTGTCGAGAGCGTCCGCCCCTCATGCGGGCCCCCTCTAGATCTAGACCATCACGTCATCCACGTAGCAGTAGCTCCAGTTCTCGCCCGGCTCGGCGGAGCGGACGATCGGATGCTGAGTCGCGCGGAAGTGCCTGGTCGCGTGCTTGTTGGGCGACGAGTCGCAGCAGCCCACGTGGCCGCAGGTGCGGCACATGCGCAGGTGCACCCACCAGCTTCCCGTTTTCAGGCACTCCTCGCACCCCTCGCTGCTCGGCCGGACATCGTGGATCTCGCCGGTGTGCGTGCACGTGCTCGCCATCTCGCTCTTCCCGTGATCCCGTGATGTTGATCTACCGACAGAGGTACCCTCCGTTCCGCTGACGATGCACGCGCGGCGACCCGCCGGCAATCCTCGGGAGGATCCAACCCGCTCTCCCGCCTCCTCGCCGCCGGTGGAAAGGCGAGAAATTCGGATCGGACGCGTCCGGCGTCCTCCGCCGCACCGCTCCCGAAGGGCGCGAAGTGCGCGCAGGTCGCCTAACTGGTTGCTCCATCAGCATGATCGGTTCGCACGGCCGAGTGACAGGCGATCCCGGCCAGGATCATCTGCAACGTAGGGACGTAACAGATGGGGCTTGCGCAGACGGCCGACGGCGTTTAGCTTTGCCGACCAGACGAGCACTTTCTTTTGTATTTCCGCCCGTCGGCTCCCCCCACATCCCGACAACGGCACCCCGGTCGCGAGGCCGGTCCGCAAAGCTAGGGGTCTCTTCGGAGATAGCCCGGCCGCCGAAGGATCAATCCCATTGATCACTCTTCGGACGGCCATCATGTCGAAGCAGGCGCATCGCGGTGTTTTCTCCCGCATCACTCCGCTGTGCACCGCCGCGCTCCTCCTGGCGCTCGCGGCCTGCTCCAACGACCTGGCCTCGCCGGCGGCCCGCGCGCCGCAGGGGCGCGACGCCATCAAGCTCCTCCCCTCCGGCAAGAACCTCGTTTCCAACAGCGTCAAGTACCGCGACACCGGCGCGCCGCACGCCACCGGCCGTTCCGGCTCGGCGCGGCTCGCGGGCGTCGCCATCCTCGGCGCCGATGGGAACACCCGCCTGACCATCACCACCGGCAGCCTCGACGACCTGGGCGCCGCCCCGGGCCAGATCGTCAAGGCGCAGATCAAGATCTTCTCGCCCGACGGCGAGCACATCTCCACGAAGAACCACAACGGCCTGACCGGCGGCGGGAGCCAGGAGTTCCTGCTGGGTGCGCTGATGCCGGGCGCGCGGATCCAGGTGCAGGCCAACGTCCGCGGCATCGACCGCAACCGCACCGACGTGGTGACCATCACCGCCACGGTGCGGCTGGCGGCCGCGCTGAACGTGGACGTGCAGCTTCCCGGCGACGCGCGCGTGGGCCAGCCGGTGGTGATCACCGGCCTGGTGAGCGAGGTCAACGGCGACGTGGGCACCCGCGCCGACTGCCAGCTCTGGGTGAACGGCGCCCTGGTCGACCAGGCCCCCGGCATCTGGGTGGACGCCGGCGACGTGGTGACCTGCGCCTTCACCCACACCTTCGACCGCGTCGGCGAGCAGGACGTGGAGGTGCGCGTGAGCACCGACGGCGGCTCCACCTCGCAGGGCGCGGTGATCACCAGCGGCGGCACGGTGGACGTGACCGGCGGCTTCACCACGGGCTTCTCGGGCCAGGTGGAGGACCGCTCGGTGAGCACCACCACCGTGTTCGACTACACCTGGACGAAGCCCGACGGCAGCCACAAGGAGTACTCCAGCACCGAGGTCAACGCCCAGCGCACGCAGAGCATGAACGTGCAGGGGACGATCGAGCGCGCGGTGGTGTTCCCGCTGGCCCGCGTGGACCTGGCGATGGAGTCGAACGGGGTGGAGTGGCAGACCGAGCTGTGGGAGGGCCTGCTCTCGACCGTGGACGCCACCGGGCGGCAGTGCATGACCCGCGACATGCCGGCGTACGGGGGGATGTTCTTCCTCTGCAACGGGCTGCAGGGCGGCGCGAGCTGGGGGTACCAGCGGTTCGCGGGGAACGTGACCTACCACGGCTACGGCTACTCCAACGTGTTCGACGGGATCGCCGGCACGCAGGCCCTGTACTCGTGGAACGACCGCTACACCATCTACGCCTCCGGCGGCCAGGTGCGCGCGCTGGGCTCGGCGCTGCTCATGCGCCTCACCGTGCGCGACGCGCAGGGCCCCGTGACCATCTCGCCGGTGATCCCGGTCGCGCCGTTCGCCAACGAGCTGAGCGTCACCCCGCGCCAGTGCGTGGTCACGAAGCCCGAAAGCCTGGAGGGTGGCTCGCTGACGGAGTGCCGGAGCGCCCGCAGCGACGAGGAAGGCTGGCGCGGCAGCGGCGAAGGCTGAGCCGCTCCCGGAACGATCGAAACGAGCAGCGCCGGCGCGATGATTCGCGCCGGCGCTGCTTCGTTCGTGCCGCCCCGAAAGTCGTCCCCGCTCCGCTGGAGACCTCCCGCTCGCGTATGACCGGCTCATTCACGGGGTTCCAACGCCGTTTTGATGTCATCCGGGGGCTTGCACATTCGGGTATCAGATCCCTTCGCACCACGCCAGCACCTCCGCGAACCGCCGGTCCTCCAGCGCGCCGAAGAGCGGATGCCGGCCCAGGCGCGCGCGACTCACCGCGGGGCTGGTGAGGCCGCAGAGGAAGCGCGCCTGCTGCCGCGCCGCGCCGAAGACCTCGGGGTGCGCCTGGCGCAGGGCGCGCACCTCGGCCGCGCTCACGCCGGCGTCGATCGGCTGCGGCGCGGGTGGGGCGGGGAACACCGCGGGGCGTCGCGTCTCGCACCACGAGCAGTGCCCGCACGGCTCCGCGCGCGCCTCGCCGAAGTGCGCCAGCAGCGCGCCCGTCACGCACGCGTCCCGCGACGCCAGCTCCACCACGTCGCGCAGCCGCCGCGTCTCCTGCTCCTCGCGCCGGGCGAAGCGCTCCACCAGCTCCGCCGCCAGCGCCGCCGCGTCGGGGTGCGACTCGGCGCGGGTGAAGCGCAGGCGCGCGTCGCTGGCCTGCACCTCGGCCCACCCCTGCTCGCCCAGGTACTCCACCGCGCGCACCACGCGTCCCCGGTCGGATCCCAGGCTGCGCGCCGCGTCCTCCGGGTTCAGCGTGTACCAGGTGCGCCCGTGCGACGCCTGTTTGAAGATTCCCCGGACGAATTCCTGCCGCTCGCCGCTGAACCGCTCCAGCAGCTCGCGCAGCTCCAGGTTCAGGCGGATGCGGTAGCCGGCGTAGAAGGGCGTGCCCTGGTGGATCACGCCCAGCAGCTCCAGGTAGGTGAGCGCCGTCTTCACCACCAGCTGCCGGATGTCGTGCCGGCTGCTCAGGTCGAAGATGCTCACGTCGAAGCTGGGCCCGGAGCCCAGCAGCTCGTCCACCAGCGCGCGGACGGCGCCGTTGGTGGGGGTGTCGCCGTAGGCGAAGTTCTCCAGCGTGGCCACGTCGTCCATCCCGCCCAGCAGCTCCACGGTCGAGGGCAGCCCGTCGCGCCCGGCGCGGCCGATCTCCTGGCTGTAGCTCTCCAGCCCCTTGGGCAGGTTGTAGTGGTAGACGTAGCGCACGTCGGCCTTGTCGATCCCCATCCCGAAGGCGATGGTGGCCACCACCGTGGCGTGGTCGCTCGCCTTCCACCACTCCTGCACGCGGGCGCGCACGTCGTCGTTCATCCCCGCGTGGTAGGCGCGCGCCGGCACGCCGGCGCCGTCCAGCAGCTTTGCCACGCGCTCGGCCGTCTTCTGCAGCGTGACGTACACGATCGCCGGCCCCGGCGGGCGCGAGCGGATGCGCTCCAGCATCACCCGGTCGCGCTCGTGCGGGCGCGTGGGGTGCACGGAGAGGAAGAGGTTGGGGCGGTGGAAGCCCGTCACCACCGCCGCCTCGCGCGGGATGCGGAAGCTGTCGCAGACGTCGTCGACCACGGCGGGGGTGGCGGTGGCGGTCAGCGCCAGCACCCGCTCGGCGCCCATCATCCGCGCGGTGTCGGCCAGCTTCAGGTAGTCGGGGCGGAAGTTGTGGCCCCACTCCGAGATGCAGTGCGCCTCGTCCACCGCGAACAGCGCCACGTGCACGCGCTTGAGCAGCTCCAGGAAGCGCTCGTTGTTGAAGCGCTCGGGCGACACGTACAGCAGCTTCAGCGCGCCCGACAGCAGCCGCCGCTCCACCGCCTTCGCCTCCTCCCACTCCAGCGAGCTGTCCAGGCGCGCCGCGTCGATCCCCAGTGCCCGCAGCGCGTCGATCTGGTCCTTCATCAGCGCGATCAGCGGCGACACCACCAGCGTCACGCCGTCCAGCAGCAGCGAGGGAAGCTGGTAGCAGAGCGACTTGCCGCCGCCGGTGGGGAAGACGGCGAGGGCCGCGCCGTGCTCCAGCAGCGCGCGGATCACCCGCTCCTGCCCGGGGCGGAAGCCGGGGAGCCGGAAGCGCTCGTGCAGCACGGTGTCGAGCTCCATGTCCACCGGGTGGGGTGCCGCGTCGATGCTGGTCGTCATGGAAGCGCCGCCGGTCAGGAGTGTAGGGTCCTCTGTCCACTTTTATCGACGGAAGCTAATCCGCCGCACACCGGGACGCAACCTTCTTGTGCCGTGGCGTGCGGCGGATGCAACCGCCTGTTTATCGTCCGATCCCGCAAACCTTCTCGGGTGAAGCGCTTGCGCTACGCGGCTTCGAAGAGACCGAGCTGCCCGCGTCGGTCGTGGGGGCGGCGGAAGTGCTCGGTGCTGAGCGGCGGCAGCGCCTCGCCGCCCAGGCCGGCCTTGCGGCAGGCGGCGCGGAAGAGGACGGCGAGCTGGTCGGCGTACTCCCCCTGCCCGTGCATCCGCGAGCCGAAGTTGGGATCGTTCAGCTTCCCCCCGCGGATCTCGCGGATGCGGTGCAGCACCTTCTCCCTGTGCCCCGGATAGTGCGTCTGCAGCCAGGTCTCGAACAGATCCTTCAGCACGAACGGCAGCCGCAGCGGGATGTACGCCGCCGCCTGCGCCCCCGCGCTCGCCGAGGCCCTGATGATGGCGGGGAGCTCGTGGTCGTTGAGCCCCGGGATCATCGGCGCGGCGAGGACGCGGACGCGAACGCCGGCCTTCGCCAGCGTCTCCACCGCGTCCAGCCGGCGCTTGGGCGTGGAGGTGCGCGGCTCCATCACCCGCTGCAGCTTTTCGTCCAGCGTGGTGATGGAGACGTTCACCGACGCGCCGCCCCACGCCGCCATCTCGGCCAGGATGTCGACGTCGCGGGTGACCATGTGGTTCTTGGTGATGAGCGTGACCGGGTTGCGGAACTCGGCCAGCACCTCCAGGCAGCCGCGCGTGAGCTTGAGCTTCCGCTCCACCGGCTGGTAGCAGTCGGTCACGCCGCTCATCCCGATCACCTCCGGCACCCAGCGAGGGCTGGCCAGCGCCTGCCGCAGCAGCTCGGGCGCGTCCTCCTTCACGAAGATCTTGGTTTCGAAGTCGAGCCCCGCGGAGAGCCCGAAGTACTCGTGCGTGGGCCGCGCGAAGCAGTAGATGCACCCGTGCTCGCAGCCGCGGTACGGGTTCACGCTGGCGCTGAACCCCACGTCGGGGCTGTCGTTGCGGGCGATGATGCTGCGCGTGGCGTCGCGCATGAACACCGTCCGCGGCGCCGGCTCGTCGTCCGGGTCCACGTGCTCGTAGTCGGGCACGAAGTCGGTCTGCACGAAGCGGTTGGGCGGGTTGTGCGCCGCCCCCCGCCCGCGGATCTGGATCAGCGGCCGCGCCTCGGGCTCGGGCATCTCGTCGCTCCGGATCAGTTCGGCTTTCATCATCCGTGAAAGTTAAAACCGAATACAATCCGAAGCAACCGGTCGCGTCCCGGCCGTGTCAGCGTATTTGTGGAATCCGACAGGTGATCCTGCGACGGATGACGAGGCGTTCGGTCGGACGGGCTTGGCGCCGCGCGCGGACGGGCCGTCCTCAAGCTCAGCTACCTGTTCCGCATGTGAGCGACGCACCGGGTCAGGGCAGTGGCCAGCGATCCGGACTGGGCCGACGCGCGGTCCCACGGCCGAAGTACGGGTATACAGGAGCGGCCGGGCGCCACCGCCCTCCTCCGCAGATGATTCTCAAACGTTCCAGACCCCGTCGGACTGCCCCAGGCGTGGCTCGGCCGCCAGCCTCGTTTCGTGGCGCTTCGCCGCGCGCCCCAGCACCTTTTGGTGCTTACGACGGCATCTCCCGCATCATCTGGGATCCGCTCTGGAAAGGGATGACAACCCGTTATGCGCATCCCCCACTCGCGGCGGCGTGACTCCCTCGAGCACAAAGCGGCTCACGTCGCGCTTGAGGGCGGGGAGCAGGCCCTCCTGGTGGGCGGCCTGGCCGCGGGCGGCGATGTCGGCGGCGAGGGCGGGGAAGGCGCGCGCGGCGCGGTCCACGGCGCCGGGCTCCAGCGCGCGGCCCTCCGTCCGCAACCCATCGCGGTAGTCCTCCACGGTCATGCGCCACGGGCTGGCCGCGCCGGGGTAGCGCGCCAGCACCAGCGCCGCGATCTCCAGCCCCCTGGCGTCGAAGTCACCGCCGTAGAACAGGTGCGCGCCGCGGCGGACGAGCGCGTCCAGCAGCGCCCGGTCGGCCAGGTTCAGGTTGCCGTTGGTGCAGACGAGCGTGGGATGGCGGTCCGGCACCCACTGGCGCACGTGCTCGATGAGCGCCGCCATCACCGTCGGGTTCTCCACCACGAACGCAACGCCGCGCCACGCCCGCACGTCCTCGCCGATCTCGCCCAGGGTGTTCAGCGTGAACGGCCGGTCGATCCCCGCCCGCCGCAGCTCCCGCAGGTACGCGCCGTCGCCGTCCAGGCCGAAGGTGTCCACCCGCACGGAGATGGGGTCACGCGCGACCCCCGCGGCGGAGAGCAGGTTCAGCTTCCACGAGGCGGAGCCGCGGTCCTCGCGCGCGGCCGTCTCGGGAAAGGTGTAGGCCAGCGCGCGCAGCAGCAGCGCGTGCGCGGGGCGGCCGGCATCCAGCCCGTGCGCGTCGCCCGTGACCTCGTTCGCGAGCTCGGCCAGGTAGACGGGCGGACCACCGGCCGCGGGGAGCCGACCAAAGGCGAGCGCGACGGCCCGGATCCCGTCGAGCAGAGCTGGCTCGCCCCAGCGGGTGGCGTCCGCGCGCAGCTCGGATTCGCTCGCGTGCATCCAGCCGACGACGCGCGCGTACGCCTCGGCCGAGATCCCCAGCGACGGCAGCAGCTCGAAGCCGCGGCGGACGGCGCGCTCGCGGCTGGCGATCCGCCGGTCGCGCTCCTCCTTCGGGCGCACGATGGGCGCGCCGCGATGCAGCTCGATCGCCTCCGCCAGCGAGCAGTGGAAGGCGCTCTGCTCGCGCAGGCGCTGGTCGATGTCGCGCACGCCGATCGTCCGCCCCGGCTCCACCCATTTCCCGACCAGGTCCTGCAGCGCGTCCGCCTCGTGGCGCGACAGGATGGTCACGCGGCCCTTCGGCTCGCCGTTGCGGACGAGGGAGGCGTGCAGGTCATCCAGCAGCCGCGCGAAATGCCTGTTCCGCAGCAGCGTCAGCAGGTCCCGCCCGAGGTCAGGATGCACCGCGCGCCTCCGATCCCGCGCTCGGGGAAAGCTGCACGCCCAGCAGCTCGTCACCCACGAACTCGTAGCGGCGCACGCCGTCCCACAGGCTGAGCATGGGGGCGACGGTCACGCCGTCCGTCAGCATCTCGTACGTCGCGGAGCCGCGCACCTCGGGGCCCTGCGCCGTAGCCTTTTCCGTCGCCATGATCCAGCAGAGGTCCAGCTCGGAGAGCAGCCCGTGGATCTCGGCGGCGTTGCGGTCGTCCACGCCGGCGAACGCCTCGTCGAACCCCACCAGCCGCGGCGCCGCGCGGTCGGCCGACTGCAGGCGCGCGGAGACGGCCGCGATCAGCGGCAGCAGCAGGTCCAGCGTGCGGCGCCCGCCGCTCCCCTGGCCGTAGAGCCGCCGGGTGAGTGGCATCCACCGTCCCGTATCGTCCTTGCGCTGCACGGTGAGCGTGTACCACTGCGTGTAGTCCACCATCCGCAGCAGCGCCGTGCGGTAGTCCTCCGTCAGCTGCCGGTCGCGGTTCTTGCGGCGGATGTCGGAGACCATCGTGCGGAAGATCTCCAGCAGCTCCTCGCGCCGGGCCTCGTCCAGGGCGATGCCGCGCTGGGAAAGGAGGTCGTGCAGCCGCTCGGGGTTGAACGCGTCGGCGGATTCGCGCGGGCGCACGGCCCAGTGCAGGCGCATGATGCCGCCCTTGAAGAGCTGCATCCGCCCCAGGATGCGGTTGATGTCGTCCACCCAGTGGCGCGTGTTGCGGATGGCGTCGCGGATGGCGTCCACCACGTCGCGCAGCATCAATTGCTCGATGAGGCGGCGGTCCTCCGCCTCCAGCAGCGTCTCGTTGCGCGCCTGCTGCTCCTCCACCGTGCGATACAGCTCGTCCAGCCGCATGGTGCCGAGCTCGTGCTTGAAGCGAAGGATGCCGCCGTCCAGCGCGGGGCTCATCTCCTCGAATGCGCCGCTGGCCCGCAGATACGCGGCCTGCAGCTCCTCCTGCGTGCGCTTCGCCTCGTCGTCCACGGCCGCGGGATTCACGTCGTGCAGGATGAGGTGCATCGCCTTCTCCAGCCCGGCTCCGCGGAGGGCGACGAGATACTCGTCGAGCGTGGGATACGCGTCCAAGCGCGTGCGGAACTCCACGTCGGCAGCCTGGAGCCTGATGGACGCGCCGCGCAGCTGAGCCGCGTAGTCCGGCTCCGACTCGGTCCAGCTCTGGATCTGGCCCGCCGTCCGGTTGATGATCCCCTCGGCGTCCTTCTCCGCCCCGGCGATCTCCTCCAGCCGCTGCACGATCTCCGCGATCTCGGCGGCCAGCACCTCGCGGCCCACGTTCGCACGGGAAAGCTGCCCGGTGAGGGCGTTGATCTGTGCATCCAGCGTCTGCACGCGGACGTCGGCCTGCGCGATGCGGGGCGCCAGCTCCTCGATCTGCAGGCGGAGCGCGTCGTGGGCGCTCGTGCGGCCGGCGTGGGCGCGGCGAAGCTCGTCCATCCGCTCGACGTCCTCGCCGATGGCGCGGACGACGGCGAGCACCTCGACCAGCGCGGCGGCGACGGCCTCCACGTCGGCGCGGGCGCGGCCCTTGAGCCAGGGCGCGTCGGCCGTGGCGCGCTCCAGGAGCGCGGTCTTCTGCTGCACCTCGCGCGTGGCCGCTTCCACCGCGTCCGCGGCCATCTCCGCGGCCGCGCGGCGGCGCTCGCGCTCGTGCTCCTCGCGCTTCGTGGCGAGCAGGCGGTCGTGCACGGTCTGCAACTGCACCAGGTCGTGCGCGGCGCGCCACTCGCGCGCCAGCATCCGCTCGCGCGCCTGCACGGCCTCGGCCTGCTCGCCGAGCACGCCCAGCGCCTCGCGCAGCGCCTCCAGCCGCGCGCGCGCCTCCTCGAGGCGGCGGCGGCGCTCTTCGCGGCGGGCCGTCTCGCCCAGGAAGCGGACGCGCGCCTCGGCCGGGGCGGGGGCGAAGCCGTGCAGCGGGCCCAGCCGCCATCCGCCATCCCCGTCCACCACGGCGCTCGCGCCGCCCGCCAGCCCCAGCGCGCGGAGCGCGGCCCCGACGTCCTTCGCCGCAAGCTCCGCGGACGCGACGGGCACCAGCCAATCCGCCGCCGGGCCGTCCGCTCCCGCATCGTCCGCGTAGGGGGCAACGGGCGCGATCCAGCGGTCGCCGAGGCCGTGCGCGTCCAGCAGCGCGCGCACGCGGCCGGTTTCGGACAGGGGAACGATCAGCGCGTCGAGCAGGCCGGCATCCAGCAGCGCCGCCTCCACCCGCGCGGCGAGCGCCGTGTCCGCCGCGAGCGGGCCGGCCAGGTCGCACGCGGCGAAGAGCGGGGCGTGGGGGATGCCGTGCTCGCGCAGCAGGCGGCGGGCGGCGGCCTGGGCGGGCGTGCGGTCCGGCTCCACGTCGCGTTCGGAGGAGAGGCGCCGCAGCCGCGCCTCCGTCTCGTCCACCTCCTCCTGCCGGCGCCGGCGCTGGATCCCCAGCTCCTGCGCCTCGCTCCGCAGCGCTTCCTGCGCCTCGTCGTGCACGGGCTGCAGGGGCGCGAGCAGGGCCGTGGGGCGGCGGCCCTGCGGATCGTATCCCTCCAGCGCCGTGAGCACGGCCGCGAACGCCGCGTCAGGGACAGGGAGCTCCGCGCACTCGGCCCGCCACGCCCCCAGCGCCGAGGCCGCGGCCCCGCGCGCGGACTCCGCCTCGCGCGAGGCCGTGCGGAAGCGGTCGTCCGCGTGGCCGTACTCCCGGCGCGCCACGTCGCTCGCCTTGCGGGCCCCGTCCAGACGCCCGGCCGCCGCGCCGACGGCGTCCAGCGCGCCCAGGACACGATCCAGCACGCCGCGCCGCTCCTTCGCCTCGTCGGCGATGGCGGAGCGGGCCAGGTCCCCCGCGAGGGCGCCGCCCGCTTCGATGCCCAGCGTGCCGAGCGCGTCGCCGGCGAGGGCGGCGCGCTGCTCCAGCGAAGGCCAGAACGCGCGCCGCGCGGCCGCCGCGACGGCCTCCAGCCTCTCGCCAAGGCGGCCGCGCTGGCGCGTCCACGACTGCTCCGCCTGGCGCAGCGCCTCCTGCTCCCGGTTCGCCGCGTCCTGCGTATTGCGCCGGTCGGCGCGGAGCGCCTCGTACGCGGCGGCGGCCTCGCGCTGCTCCGCGCGCACCTGCGTCAGCCGCGCCTCGATGTCGAACGCGCCGTGCGTGCGGTGCTGCTCCTGCAGCACCGTCAGCCACCCCTGCCGCTCCGCGCGCTCGGAGGCGAGCAGCGCGCGCCTTTCGTTCTGCCGATCCACCTCGGCGCGGGCGGACTCCAACTGGGCCAGGAGCTTTTCGTGCGCCCTGCGCCGGCTGCCGTGCTCGCCGAGCGCCTGGCGGTAGGCTGCGCCGGCCTGCCGCGCGGCGGCGAGTACCGCGGCCTCCTGCGGCCCCTCCAGCTCGCGGGCGACGGCCAGCTGCTCCTGCAGGTGGCCGAGCTCCTCCTCGATGGTATCGAGCTTCGAGAAGACCTCGGACGCGGCGTCCAGCTTGTCGGTCTGGATGGGGGGAAGCGACTCCTTGAGCAACGCTTCCACCCTCCGGGGGTTCAGCCCCTCGCCCAGCTTGGGCGTGCGGACCACGTGCAGCATCTCCAGGAACCGCTCGTAGTCCTCCACGCTCTGGAACCCGAAGAGCGCCTCGTTGACGGCGGACTTGTACGCGCGCTGGTCGTCGAACACCTGCCCGGCGCCGCCCAGCCGCGTGCGCAGCTCGCCGGGGCGCAGGGGGCGACCGGATTCGTGCAGGTGAAAGCCCAGCTCCACGCGCCGGGCACCGTCCATCACGAATCCCCAGCGCTCCACCTTCTGGTTCGTCCAGTCGCGCGACGAGCGCAGGCCGATGCCGATCGTCCGGAACTCGCCCGTGTGCCCGCGCTCGAACTCCAGGGCGATGTAGGCCGTGCGCTCGCGGTGGTAAAGGGCGCTGCCCTCCTGCGCGTCGTCCTTGCCGACGAGGTAGTAGCGGATGGAGCGGTCGTTGCTGCCCATGGTGTCCACCCGGTCGGGGGTGAGCATCATGTCCAGCACGAGGGTGATGGCGGTGACGAGCACGGTGGACTTGCCCGACTCGTTCTGCCCCGTGAGCATCAGGTTGCCGCGGCCGAAGTGGAAGACCTCCGGCTCCTCGAACATCCAGTAGTTCTGCAGGACCAGGCGGCGCGGCAGCCAGCGGTCGGGGTCGGCCGCGTGCATCCCGTCCAGCAGCTCCTGCATGCGCGGCGGCATGCCCGCCAAGCGGAAGAAGTCCGACTGCATCAATTCCATCCTCTTCGTTTCCGTGCGTTGCCATTCCAGGTCCGGAGCCGGTCGCGCACGACCCGCAGGCCGATGGAGCGCGCCTGGCCCGGCGTACGGCCGATCCAGCCGCCCGCGTCCAGCTTGAGGATCATCAGGTGTACCGGGGGGCGCACTCACGCCGAAGCAGCGTGCGATGTCCGCCTCGGCGGGGGCGCAGCCGGTGACCTTCGTATGGTAGCAGATGAAGGCGGTACTGCCCCCTCCTTTGCCGTGAACGCCCCGTCAGCTCCGCTCGGCATCAATCCTCCGCATCGTCCTGTTCGAATTCCGTCTCGTCACCGTAATGCGCGGCCAGGCGCGCGGTGGTGGGGAGCACGAGGTACTGGCCGTCCGCGTCCGGCCCCCGCATCAGCCCCCACGCCTTCATCTCCTCCACCAGGTCGCCCGCGAGAAGGCTCACCTTGCGCTCGCGCAGCGTCTTCCCCCACGCGCGGCCGTACCGCTTCTGCAGCTCGTCCACGTCCTGCTCGATGCGCCCCTCGTGCAGCAGAAAGCACTCCCTCCCCGCGGGCACCAGCCGCCCCGCCCGCTGCCGGTCGCGGAGCAGCCCGCAGAAGCACAGCACCACGTGCGACAGCCCCGACGCCAGGGGGATCGGCGTCTGCACGGCGTCTTCCGAGCGCGCGAGGCGAAGGATGCGCGCGTACTCCGCCGTCACCTCCACCTCCCAGTTCGTGAGGTAGCGCAGGTCGCGGTCGATCCTGGCGCGGTGCTCGGGATTCTCCAGCAGGCGGAACGCGGCGGGATCGTCGCTGCGAAAGAGCGCCGGGTTCAGCAGCAGGGTGCGATACAGGCGGATCTCGTCCGTGCCCTCCGCGGCAGCCGTGGGTGCGGGGGCGGGGCGGCCCTCCGCCAGCCGCTCCAGCTCCGCGGCGGGTATGCCCACGTGCAGGCGCCAGGCGGCGGCGCCCCAGGCGTAGAGCGCGTCGCGCTTGCCGTTCTCGTCCGCCCACTCCTCCACGCTGCCGTCCTCCAGCCGCAGCACGCCCATCTCCTCCAGCCCGCGGAACACGCGCCGGGCGGCGAGCCGCTGGTCGCGCGAGGCCCAGTCCAGCCCGCCGAGCCCATCCGGCGTGGCGCTGCGCAGCCGGATCTCTTCCGCGATCTGCGAGAGGGTGAACTTGCGCCCGCCCGTGTGCTCGCCGTACCACAGCACCCACGCCAGCAGCGCGTAGTCCGTGCGACCCCGCGCCCACGCCAGCCCGTGCGACGCTTCCGCCCGCGCCGGCGTCTTGACCAGCCGGGCGAATTCGGGGTGCGCCTGCAGCCGCCATCCCGCGAAGCGGTTGAAGGCGCTCTGCAGCTTGGGGGCGTGGCGGCGGATCATCTCCAGCAGGGGCCGGTTTCCCGCGGCCGTAACGACGGCGTGGTCGATAAGGGCCTCCGCGCACAGCCGCATCTCCCGGTGCGCCGCCTCGCTGGTGGCAGCGCCCAGGTGCGGGCCGGCCGCGCGGAGGCCCGGGCCCTTGCCCGCGATCATCGCGCGCCCTCCGTCCGCCGCAGGCGAAAGGCGCGGACGTACAACCAGCCGTCCGGCGCGGGCACCTCGGCGACGGCGGCGGGGTCGGCGGGGGGAAGGATCTGCACGCTCGAGCCGTCCGTGAGGCGCACATGGTTGCCCGGCGAGCGCAGGCAGTCGCGCACCAGGCGCAGCACGCGCGCGCGGTCGCCGGGGGAGCGCAGGACGAGCCGGTCCAGCGCCAGCTCGCCTTCCTGGAAGACCGCATCCCAGAAGCGCTCCTCCTCCCGCTTCTGCTCCAGGACGCGGGCGCGCAGCTCCGCCCGCTCCACGCTGCGGTCGCGCATCCCCGTCACGGCGCGGAAGCCGGGATTGCCGCGGACGCGGGCTCGCAGCTCCACGTCCCAGGGCGGCTGCTCCCACACGGAGACGTCCGGCTCCAGCTCCGGCGCGGCGTCCACGGCGTAGGCGCGGGTGTGCCGCGGCGTCCCCCAGCCGAACGCGGCGGCGGCCAGCCGGTGCGCCTCTTCGTCGTTCCCCGCGCGGCGAAAGGCGTGCGCCAGCAGCCGCAGGTCGCGCCCGCGGTTCAGCGCATTGCGGCGCTCCGTCACCACGCGCTCGATCTGCTCCACCACCCCGCGGACCCTCGCCGTCGTCTTGCCCTGCAGGATCTCGGCGTCGCCCCCGCGGGCACTGAAGCCGCGCAGGGCCCGGATCTGCGCCTCGAAGTCCGCGCGGACCTCGTCGTCCGGCCGCAGGTCGCCCTTGCGCTCGCGCTCGTTGCGGACGAGGGCGGCGGCCAGGCGCGCGTCCAGCCCGGCCGCCGCCCAGTCGTCGAACAGGTCGCGGGTGCGCTCCACGAAGTCCTTGAGCCCCAGCGCGAACTCGTCCAGGTAGTCGCGCAGCATCCGCTTGTACTGGAGGAAGACGACGAGGTCCGCCGCGGAGGGCATGCGGTCGTGCTCCAGCTCGCGCATGTAGCGCAGCGCCTGCTCGCGCATCTCGCGCCGGGCGTCGTCCGCCGCGTTCCACAGCCCCTCCACCTGCCGCAGCGCGTCGTGCGACGCCGTCGCGGGATCCAGCCCGGCGAGCAGGCGGTCCAGCTCGAGCAGGGCGTCGCGCAGCCGCGTGAGCCGCGTGGTGTCCAGCGAGCCGCGCGAGCCGTCCCTGCGGGTGAGGCGGATGAGCATCTCCTCGATGATGCGCGCCGTCTCGCTGATCTGGTACCGCCGCGCGGCCCGGACGAACTCCTCGATGGTGCGCGCCTGGTTCACGTCGTGCTCGCTGACGAGCACGCCCCACGCCTCGAGCTGCTTGAGGTGCGCCTCGCACTCCTCGTCCGAGTAGGCGGGATGATGGGGATGGTTCTGCCGGATGAACGCCGCGGCCTCGCCCGGCCACAGCCACCCCGTCTCGCCCGACTCGTAGCGCTGGTGGAAGAAGCGGACGATGGGGCGGTACAGCGCCGCGTTGGTGGCGACGAGGTAGCTCACCTCGTCCACCTTGCGCATCAGCAGGTCGTCGACCAGAAGGCGTTCGCGCGTGTCCATCGAAGCGCGGTGTGGGGGAGGGGAGATGGCGGATGGAGCATGCTACCGCGGCCGCCGTAGATCAGCAAGAACGTCGCGATGGGGATCAAAGGGAACGTGGTGATCTACGCGATGACCACGTCCAGCGCGGCGGATGCACCGCGAGGGATGGAATTCCTCTACAGTCCCAATCGGCTGAACGCCGCCACCTCCCGTGCCCGCCGTGTCGCCGTGGTAGTGGCGAGCCGGAGTTCTTACATCCTCGGTGTTCGTGACTTGAAGCTTGTTGGAGAGACGACTTTGGACGGGGTGCTCGGCTGACGGCTAACTTGAAATTCGTGCTCGCAGCGGTACGGGCTCGCGCTGGCGCTGAAGCTACATCGGGGTGCGTGGCGTCTCGCGTGAACACCGCCGCGCCTCGGCTTCGAGCATCTCGTCGCTCCGGATCAGTTCGGCTTCATCATCCGTGAGCGTTAAACCGAATACAATCCGAGGCATGGATTCGAGCCCGTCCAACTCCCACGCGAGGCGGAGAATGGCCGAGACGACGCTCTTGTGCGCGCCGCGGTTTACGCCGCTATTTCTACGGGCGAGGCCGCGCGAGCCTCTTGTCCTGTTCTCCTTCGCATCGAGAGATTACCCCATGAACAAGCTGACGCTGAACCTCGACTCCCTGCAGGTGGATTCGTTCGGCACCTCCACTGCCGCGGTGGGGGAGCGCGGCACCGTGCAGGGCCGGGCACTGCAGGCGCCCAATGCCAGCAAGGTCTCCTGCGGCGGCTGGACCGACCCCTGCCTCTGCGACCCGATCCACCCGTCGCCCGTCTGCTGATCGTTCGGTCCGCACCGTCGGACGCCGCGCCTCCTGGATCGGGGCGCGGCGTTCGTGCTTTGCGATCGTCCGTCCGGGTGCGGGAGGATGATGCGTACCTCATGCCCCGCGGGCGCTGGCCTGCCTTTCCGGGGGAAGCCGGTGCCTCTAAAATGCGACCATGGCGAAACAAAGCTTCCGCGTACGCCAGCGCCTGGCGCTGCGCCGGTCCGGCATCCACGGCAGGGGCGTGTTCGCGCGGGAGCTCATCCCGGCGGGCACCCGGCTGATCGAGTACACCGGCGAGCGGATCACGCAGGACGAGGCGGACCGGCGCTATCCCTGGCAAGAGGGGAGCCCCTATCACACGCTGCTGTTCAAGGTCGAGGACGACCTGATCGTTGACGGGAACGTGGGAGGCAACGTGTCCCGCTTCATCAACCATTCCTGCGATCCGAACTGCGCGTCGGAGATCGAGGACCGCCGCATCTACATCGACAGCCTCCGCGAGATCCGGCTTGGCGAGGAGCTCACCTTCGACTACAAGATGGTCACCCAGGACCGGCACACGCCGGCGGTGAAGCGGCGCTTCCCGTGCCACTGCGGCGCGGCGGGCTGCCGGGGCACCCTCCTGAAGAAGAATCGCTGAGGCGACGCGGGGGATAGACCATGTTCGGGGGGACCAGAATGACGATGGTGCGCTGATGGACGCTCTCTCCGCCGCCGCGTTCGGCGTGGTGCTGGCCGCCACGGCCGGGCTGCGCGCCTTCCTCCCGGTGTTCAGCGCCAGCCTGGCCGCGTGGATGACCGACCTGCCGCTCCCCGACACCCTGCTCTGGCTGGAGAAGCCGCAGACGGTGCTGATCTTCGGCGTGGCGACACTGCTGGAGATCCTGGGCGACAAGATCCCCGTGGTCGACCACGCGCTCGACGGCATCCAGGTGCTCACCAAGCCGGTGCTCGCCTCGCTGGCGGCGATCCCGTTCGTCTACCAGCTCGCGCCCGAATACTCGGTCGGCATCGGCATCCTGCTGGGCGCGCCGCTGGCGCTGGGGGTGCACTCCGCCAAGGCGACCGCACGCCTGGGCAGCACGGCCACCACGGGCGGCGTGGGCAACCCCGTCCTGAGCCTCGCCGAAGACGTAGCGGCCATCGCCTCCATCATCCTCGGCTTCCTGGCACCCTTCATTGCGCTGGTGCTGATCGCCGTGACGATCTTTTTCGTCGCGCGGCTGGCACTGCGCGTCCGCCGCCGTCACCGGGCGGCCGTGCAGCCACGGAGTTGAGCGCACTGTAGCCTGTTTCGCGGGGATGCTTTCCCACTTTCACCATGACACGTCAACGCCCTGCCGAGTGGGCGTTGCCGGAGATTCGTGGATCCGTGCAGCGATTCCGCGCCGTATCCTCGTTCGAACGATGGAGCGCTAATCGGGGGGGATGCGATGCGAGGCTTGCGTTCGGCGGTGCCGCGTGGTATCCGGATCGTCCTGATGCTGGCGGCGGCCGGCGCGTGCATGGGAGCGAACGCAGACGGAGGAGGACGGGTGAGCGGAAGCCTGCGGTACCTGGCGCTGGGAGACAGCTACACGATCGGCGAGGGCGTGGAGCCGGCGGAGCGGTGGCCGGTTCTGCTCTCCGCCATGCTGCGCGCCCGCGGCGTGGACGTCGCTGATCCCGAGATCGTCGCGCGCACCGGCTGGACGACGGACGAGCTGTCGGCCGGGATCGACGCCGCGGCTCCGGCGGGCCCGTACGCGCTGGTATCGCTGCTGATCGGCGTCAACAACCAGTACCGCGGGCTTTCGGTAGATGGATATCGGACGGAGTTCCGCGGCCTGCTGCAGCGCGCGATCGCGTTCGCGGGCGGAGATGCCGCGCGCGTGGTCGTCGTCTCCATCCCCGACTGGGGCGTGACGGCGTTCGCCGCGGGCCGCGACCGCGCGCAGATCGCGCGCGAGATCGAAATCTACAACGCCGCGAATCGCGAGGTGGCGCGCGAGCTGGGGGCGCGCTGGGTGGACGTGGCGCCGACGTCGCGCCGGATGCAGGACGCGGTCGTGGACGACGGGCTTCACCCGTCCGGTGCGCAGTACCGCGAGTGGGCGGAACTGGTGCTGCCCGAGGCGCTCGGGCCGCTGGGGCGGTGAAAGAAGAGCGGGCGGCACCGGATCCGGTGCCGCCCGCTCTCGTTTCGTCCGCCGTCGCTTCGCGAGGACGTCAGTTCGTCCGCGCGGTGTCGATCTGGGCGCGGGTGCCGTTCACCTTCAGCGGCACGCGCTCGCCCACGCGGTGGCCGGTGAACTGGTCGAGCGGCACCTCCGTGGTGTAGCTCTCGTCGCCGCCCTGGAAGGTCATCACGTACCGCTGCTTCTTCTCGCCGTCGCGCGTGGTGTCGTCGGGGAGCGTCTCGGGCCACGCGGGGCGCGAGGTGTCGCCGCGCGTCTCCATCAGCGTGTCGGGCACCCAGCGCTTGATGCGGTACTCGTACTTGGTGTCCCAGATCGGCTCGCGGCGGTACACCGGGTCCTGGTAGGTCTCGGTGCGGTAGCGCGTTTCGTATTCGGGCTCGGTGCAGGTGCGGTCCTCGAAGTAGCCGTTGCCGCGGTCGGTCGTGCCGCAGGTGTAGGTGCGCGTCCCCGTCTGCACGCGCTCGGAGACCTGGCGGGTGCGCGTCTCGTAGTGGTCGAGCACGCGGCGGTAGTCGCGGATGGCGCGGTACGAACGCACCAGGCGGCCGCCGTCGGGGAGCGACCACCCCTCCTCGGTCACCGTGCGGTACGCCTCCACCTGCACCGAGCGCTCCCACTGCTTGGCCGTGACCTGCGCCTCCACGTGGCGCGTGCGGTTGGACCACCCGAACCAGCCGACCACGGTCGCCAGCAGCAGGAGCACCACGTTGCGCACGAAGTGCGACTGCTTGGGCCGCGGGCGCGCCGTGGAGGGCGGGGGAGACATCGCCGCCCGCGGGCTGCCGGAGCGCGGCGTGTCGTCCATCCCGTACTCGTGCACCTGCCGCTCGACGCTGCCGCCGCGCGGGGCGCCGCAGCCGGGGCATGCGGCGTCCGTGGCGCGCGCGCTGCCGCCGCAGTGCTCGCAGACCCAGTCGGCGCCGGCGTTCGCCTGCGCCAGGTGCGCGGCGTCGGTCACCTCGGCGGCGTCTTCGGGAAGGTAGAAGGCGATCTTCTCGGGGCGCGGCGCGCCGCACCCCGTGCAGTACACGTGGCGGCCGAGCTGGCCGACCGAGGCGCAGCTCGGGCAGTCCCAACGTCCTTCGCGAATGGCCATGGCGATGAAGGGCTGCTCACCGCGCCGGTCGAGGGCGCGGATGGTGTCCTGGGGCAGGCTCCTGCGGGTGCGGCAACGGCCGCGTCAGGGCGGGTGAAGCACACGGAAGATGATTAATCGCAACGATTCAGGCAAGCTGCCCCCCGGCGCTCCGAACTCGCCAAGAAACGTACACAGTTGACGTTTTCGCGACATGTGTACATCTTTCTCCAATCGCTGCGGTCTCGCGCTTCACGGAACTGACCAACGCATTGCTATTGAGGACGTGATGCAAATCGATGATGTCTTCGCCGAGATCGACGCGCGCTATCCTGAAATTTCCGAGATCGCGCACGAGGTGGACCCACCGTGCATCCTCGGGCTCAACGTGATTGACCCTGCGAGCGGAGCGGGGGATGACGCAGGCGCAGCTCGCCGCGGCGATCGGGGTGTCGCAGCCCCGCATCGCGGAGATCGAGGCGGGTGACGCCAACCCGCGCCTGCTCACGCTCTCCCGCATCGCCCACGCGCTCGGCATCACCCTTTCCGAGCTGTTGGCGGACAACCTCAACGCGGGTCGAGCGGCGCGCCGGCAAGCATTTGCCGAACGGAACGACGCGCTCAGCCGACGCGGCGGAGGGGAGTGAAGTAAGCCACGGGTCAGACAAGGACGACGCGGCGAAGGAAGCGACGCCGCACGTCATCTGACCCCTGGCTCGATCCTCGCCTCCCCCCGGCGTTGACGGCAGCCGGGCGGGCGGGGTAATGTGCCGGCCGATCCCCGTCTCTCCCTCCCCGAGATCCAGGTCCGCATGAACCGCCGAGATTTCGTCGCGCGCGGCGCCGTGGCGGCCGCAGGGCTCACCCTGCTGCCGGGCGTCGCCCACGCCGCCCGCCTGCCGCTGGACGATCCCGAGTACCGCGAGCTCGCCCGGCGCGCGCTCGACGCGGCGCGCACCGCCGGCGCCAGCTACGCCGACATCCGCATCAACCGCAACCGCACGCAGAACATCAGCACCCGCGAGCAGCAGATCACCGGGTTCCAGGACGCGGAGACCTTCGGCTTCGGGGTGCGGGTGCTGGCGAACGGCGCGTGGGGGTTCGCCGCCAGCCGTGACCTGAACCTGCAGGAGGTGGAGCGCGTGGCGCGCGAGGCGGTGGCCCAGGCGAAAGCCAACTCGGTGGGGCGCCGCACCCCGGTGGAGCTCGCGCCCGTGGAGGCGTACCGCGACGCCACCTGGCGCTCGCCGATCCAGGTCGACCCGTTCGAGGTGCCGGTGGAGGAGAAGGTGGCGCTCCTCCTGGCCGCCAACGACGCGGCGCTGAAGGCCGGGGTGCGCTTCGCGACGAGCTCCATGTTCTTCGTGCGCGAGGAGAAGACCTTCGCCAGCAGCGAAGGGTCGTTCATCACGCAGACGATCTACCGCTCATACCCGCAGATGAACGTGACCGCCGTGGCGCCGGGCGGGGGCGACTTCCAGACCCGCCTCTCCACCGAGGTGCAGCCGATGGGGCTGGGGTACGAGCACGTCCGCGGCGCCAACCTGGTGGAGAACGCGCCGAAATGGGCGGAAGACGCCGTGCGGAAGCTGACGGCGAAGCCGGTGCAGCCGGGGCGCTACGACCTGGTGCTGCTCCCGTCGCACCTCCTCCTCACCATCCACGAGTCGATCGCGCACCCCACCGAGCTCGACCGCATCATGGGGTACGAGGCGAACTTCGCGGGCACGTCGTTCATCTCCCCGATCCAGGACTACCTGGGCAAGTTCCGCTACGGCCCGCCGATCATGAACGTCCAGGCCGAGCGCTCGGCGCCCGGCGCGCTCGCCACCGCGGGGTGGGACGACGAGGGGGTCCGGCCCGAGGAGTACCTGATCGTCAAGGACGGGATCCTGAACGACCTGCAGACCACGCGCGAGCAGGCGCCGATGCTGGCCGACTGGTACCGCTCGCAGGGGCGGCCGGTGCGCAGCCACGGCAACAGCTACGCGCAGAGCTGGGCCGACGTGCAGTTCCAGCGCATGCCCAACGTGAACCTGATGCCGCACCCCGAGCGCGACGTGACGCTGGACGAGCTGCTGGCCGACGTGAAGGACGGCATCCTGATCGAGGGCCGCGGCTCGTTCTCGATCGACCAGCAGCGCTACAACGCGCAGTTCGGCGGCCAGGTGTTCCACGAGGTGAAGAACGGCAAGGTGGGCGGGATGCTGAAGGACGTGGCCTACCAGATCCGCACCCCCGAGTTCTGGAACAGCCTGGACCTGCTGGGCGGCAGGAG
>DASQLJ010000245.1:0-4952 GCA_035630095.1 Longimicrobium sp. | reverse complement strand
GGTCGCGCGTGGCCACGTGCAGCAGCCGCGGCTTGCGCCCGCGCGGCGCGTTGGCGGTCGCGCCCTCGGCCACGATCCCGTGGGCGATCAGCTCGTCCACCAGCTGCGTGATCATCCCCCGCCCCACGTGCATCTGCCGCGCGAGGTCGGCGCGCGACACGGGCTGGTGCTCGCGCACCAGGTTCAGCACGATCTTCCGGTTGATCTCGCGCGGGGTGCTGCGCGTGGCCCGGTTGAACTGCCGCGTGTTGATCTTCCGCATCGGTCGGTTGTGCCCCTTGCGAGCCTGGTTCGCTGGAGAGATGCGGTTCGGTGTGCCCGGATCAACGATAATCGATCCCGAGACGCAATGGAAGGAAGTCTAACAATAGCACGAAGCGTCCACCGCCCCGTAACGGTTCAGCCTTCCGAATTGAGATCAGAACAACGGAATGTCTCACGCAGAGTCAGCAGAGTGAGCAGAGAACAGCGGTTGTTTCTGCTCACTCTGCTGACTCTGCGTGAGAATGAACGGTCTTGGATGTCACACGGAGCAACGGAGGAAACGGAGAACTGCGGAAGTCCTCCGTTTCCTCCGTTGCTCCGTGTGAGACCGCGGTTTTCCGCGTCCGAGTTCGGTTCACAGCCGGCAGCTCACGAGACCGGCCGTCTCACGTCGTCAAGCCGGCGCGGACCAGGTGCTCGTTCTCGAAGACGCGCATCAGCGCCGCGTCGTTCTTGAAGACCGTCCTGCGCGCCGCCTTCCAGCGGTTCACCCGGTCGCTGCCGTACATCTCCCGCAGCCGCTGCGGGTCGATGCCGGAGTTCTTGGACCAGTGGAAGGTGTAGCGGATCCCCTCGGCGTTGAACGCCTTCACCACCTTGTTCTCGAACTCGGGGTAGGTCGCGTTGTGGGTGAGGCCGAACTCGAAGACCACCGTCTTGGGCCCCAGGTGCGTGAAGCTGAGCAGCGCCTGCGACGGCGCCACGACGCGCACCTGCGAAATCGCCGCGAGCTTCATCCCGCGGATCACCTCGGCGCAGATCTCCATCGCCCGCGCGGCGTCGTTGATCGACACGCCCAGCGCCGTCTCGGTGTTCCCCTCGAAGTAGCTGATGGTGGCGGTGAAGCACTGGCCGGGGGTGGCCCGCGTGTCGCTCAGGATGCACCGCTCGCGGTACTGCTTGAACTGGAACGCCGTCATCTGCCCGGGGCTGAGCGGCGCGTTGGTCTGGATCAGCGCCGGCATCTGGTCGCCCAGCGCGAACCCCTGGGTGCTGCGGACGATCCACACCGGCTTGGGCGCCGCGTGGCCGGGCTCGAAGGGCACCCGCCGCGCCGCGGCCACCATCGCCGTGCGGCTCTGGTCGTACGGGTCGTAGATGAACTCGTAGTGGTAGAGCCCCGGCGGATCGTTGTCGACCCAGTTGTTCAGCCGCGCCTGCACGTCGTCCCACGAGACGTCCTGCACGGGCGGGAAGTCGAGCTGGTAGATGGGGTCGGTCTCGATGGCGATCGCGGTGATGACGCCGAACGCGCCGAAGCTCACCACCGCCGCGTTGAAGACGTCGTCGTCGCGGATGCGCTCGGCGTTCAGCCTGGCCACGAAGTCGTTGTTGAGCACCGGCTTCGACGCGCGCTCGATCCACAGGCTCTTCCCGCTGCCGGTGACGATGTGCAGCCCCGCCACCCAGTCGGGCGTGGCGCCGAAGGTGACGGCCGAGCCGTGCGTGTTCCCCGAGACCGAGCCCGCGACGGTTTGCCCCGCGCCGATCCCCGAGGTCTTCAGCGCGCGGGCGAAGCCGACGGTGGCGGTGACCTCCAGGTGCACGTTGAGCTCGGCGATCGACATCCCGCACTGGGCCAGCACCAGCAGGCGCCGCTTGTCCTGCGGGTACGACGCCTCGAACATGTTGTCGCCCAGGTCGAAGCAGCCGTTGAGCAGCTTGGTGTTGATCAGCCACCCGTCGGTCACCGCGATGTCGGTGAGCGCCCAGCTCGCGCCCAGCGCCCGGACGCGCTTCCCCTTGTCGCGTGCATCGCGGGCGATCGAATCCAGGTCGCGCGCGGCCTGGTTGAACAGCTCGAACCCGGCCGCGATCCCGCCGCCCGGGACCGAGTTGTCCACGTCGATCAGGTCTTCGAGCCGCGTCTCGAAGGTGGAGTGGATGTTCTTCCACGTCTGCGGGCCGTTGCGTCGGATCATCGCCGGCCCCCTCAGTTGAGCGTGCCGGTGGGGACCGGCGGCCTGGCGCAGCGCCAGCCCACCCGCACCGGGGCCCACAGCCCCAGCGTCAGCACCGTGGCCAGCGTGTAGGCCAGGTTGTCCTCCACCTTCACCTCCTCGATCCCGAAGCGCTGGCCGTTCGCGAGCTGGCAGTTGTCCACCGGCAGGTCCTGCCGCACGGCGCCCCAGGCGAAGGAGTTCAGCGTCTTGTACCGCCACTCGGTGCCGGGCTGGTTCCCCATCTCGCGCCCGTTCGGGCCGCCGATCTGGTAGACGTGGTAGGTATAGCAGGCGCTGCCCTGCACGGTGCACGCGGCGGTCAGTAGCAGCACCGACAGCCGCTTTCGAAGACGGGTGGGGCGGGCCATGGTGGGTTCTCCGGGGAGGGGCGATCAAGACGGCGGGGACAATTCTCGTCTATTAATGCCGAATGCGCGGGCCGGTGTCCAGCGTCTCGTCGGCCCCTCATCCCCCCGGCCCCCTTCTCCCGAACTGCAGGAGAAGGGGGGGAACTGCATGGGCGGATACGGGTGCGGAGATCGAACTCCTCTGCGAGGCGACGGGGGGCCCTCACCCGAAAAAAGCTTTTTTCGACCTCTCCCAGACAGCGGGAGAGGTAGGGAGGAGTGTCGGGGTCAGGCGGGGCCGGTGCTGGGGACGGGCTGGGCGGAGCCCTGCACGCCGAACGGCTCGTGCTCGTCGGCGTCGATCACCGCCTCCACGGGGGCGTCGCCCACGTCGTGCACGATCATCACCAGCGCGGCGGCGATCAGCAGCGACACGCCGCCGATCATCACCATGTAGAGTGACGCGTTGGGGTTGTTCTCGCCGAACACGGAGCGGATGAAGGGCCCGAAGGTGAGCGCCGCCAGGATCTCGGGGATCACGATGAAGAAGTTGAAGACGCCCATGTACACGCCCATCCGGTGCGGCGGCAGCGACCCGGCCAGGATGGCGAAGGGCATGGAGAGGATCGACGCCCACGCGATCCCCACCCCCACCATGGTCAGCAGCAGCAGGTATTGGTCGTGGATCACGTACACGCTCAGCAGTCCCGCGGCGCCGCACGCCAGCGCCGCCGCGTGCGTCAGCTTGCGGCTGGTGGCCCGTGCCAGCGCGGGGAGCGCGAAGGCCACGGCGAAGCAGGTGATGGAGTAGAACGCGAAGGTCAGCCCGCCCCACTCCATCCCCCGCGCGTAGAGATCGGAGGAGGGGTCGGTGGCGCCGAACACGTGGCGCGCCACGGTGGGGACGAAGAACATCCACATGCAGAACAGCCCCAGCCAGGTGAAGAACTGCACCACCGCGAGCTGCTTCATCGTCCGCGGCATGTCGCGGATCGCCCCGCCGATCTCCCCCGCCAGCGCCGAAAGCCCGCCGCGCTCGCGCTTCGCCCGCTCGAACGCCGCCATGTCCTCGGGCGGGAACTCGCGGGTGGTGAACACCGTCCACAGCACGGCCAGGAGGAAGACGACGGCGCCGACCTGGAACGAATACTTCACCGACAGCGGGATCCCGCTGGCCGTGCTCCCCTCCACCCCCATCCAGCGGAACATGAAGGGGAGCGCGTTGGCCAGCGACGCGCCCACGCCGATGAAGAACGACTGCATCACGAAGCCGGCGGTGCGCTGGCTGGCGTTCAGCTTGTCGGCCACGAAGGCGCGGAACGGCTCCATCGAGATGTTGATGGAGGCGTCCAGGATCCACAGCAGCCCCGCCGCCATCCAGAGCGCGCTGGAGGTGGGCATGAAGAAGAGCGCGATGGAGGCCAGGATGGCGCCGGTGAGGAAGTACGGCCGGCGCCGCCCCAGCGGCCCCCAGGTGCGGTCGCTCAGCGCGCCCACGATCGGCTGCACCAGCAGGCCCGTGACCGGCGCGGCCAGCCAGAGCAGCGGCACCTCGTCCGGGCGCGCGCCCAGCCGCTCGTACACGGCGGACATGTTGGCGAGCTGCAGCCCCCAGCCGAACTGGATGCCGAGAAAGCCGAAGCTCATGTTGAACATCTGGGGAAAGTTGAGGCGCGGTCGTCTGGTCACGAGGTCCTCGGCTCCGGGGTTCGGGGATGTTCGGAGGATGATCGAACGATAGGGGCGCCGGCTTTCCGGCGCCCCTCTCTTCTTGCGGTCAGCGCGACGCGGAGACGTCCACCACCTGGATCTCCATCGGCGCCAGCGTGGTGAACGGAACGTAGCCCTGGATGCGGCCGTCGGCGCCGACGGTCAGCCGGGCGGCGGCGCGGCCGCCGAACAGGTTGTTCCCCGGCCCGTTCGACCGCCGCGGGAGCGCGCCGTCCGCCGACGAGACCGTGGCGCCCGAGACGGCGGCGGTGCCCAGGTTGGCGACCACCAGCACGGCGCGGTCGCCGTCGCGGCGCACGAAGGCGGCGACGGCGGGGGTGTTGGTGGTGAGGGGGACCAGCGTCCCCCGCCCCAGCGCGGAGTTCTGCGCGCGGAGGTGGATCAGCTTGCGATGGAGGTTGAGGAGCGAATTGGGATCGGCGTCCTGCGCCTCCACGTTGCGGGCGGCGAAGTCGGCCTGCGGGGCGCGCCAGGGGGTGCCGGCGGTGAAGCCGGCGCCGGCGCGGCCGTTCCAGTGCATGGGCGTGCGCAGGTTCTCGTCCGGCTTGTCGCCCGCGATCCCGATCTCCTCGCCGTAGTAGAGGAACGGCGTCCCCGGGAGGGTAAGGAGGAGCGCCGACGCCATCTTCGCCCGCGCCTCGTTCCCCTCCAGCACGGTCATCGTCCG
>DASQLJ010000244.1:0-11916 GCA_035630095.1 Longimicrobium sp. | reverse complement strand
CCCGCGTTCGCCTTGAGCGACATCTGCGTCCCCGCCTCGGCGTCCAGGGCCATCTTTCCCTTCACCGTCACGTTCTTCCCCTCGATGGTCACGTCGCCCGAGGCGCTGAGGGTGAGGGAGCCCGCCGCCGTCACCGTGATGTCGCCGTTCTGCGCGATGGTGATGCTGGAGCGCCCCGCCGCGATGCGGACCTCGCCCCCGCTCTCCCCCGGCTGGTCGATGACGACCTCGTTCTTTCCCGCCACGGCGCGCACCGTCCCGTCGGTGGCGCGCACCTTCACCTTGGGCGCCAGCTCCAGCAGCGCCTCGCGCGCGGGGGACGCGGAGGAAAGGTTGCGCAGCTCGGCGATCAGCGTCTTGTCGTCCGCCTCGTCCAGGGGGATGCGGGTGATCATCTCGCCCACCTCGTTCAGCGGGGGGCGGCCGCCGTCGTGGTACAGGCGGCCGATGACCACGGGCTGGTTCACGTCGCCCTTGTCGTATGCCACCATCACCAGCTCGCCCACCCGCGGCGCCGCCACGCTGCCGATGTGCTGGGTGGCCACGGGGACGCGCCGGAGGAGGAGGCCGCTGTTCTTGAGGCGGACGTCGCAGCCGTAGTTGTCCTTGTCGCCGCCGGCAGCGTGGGGGCGCACCTCCTCCACCACCCCCAGGTCGGAGGTGCGCAGCCCCGCCAGCTCGTGGCGGACGATGGCCTGGATGACCTCGACGATCCCGCTCATGCGCCTGCCTCCGCCGGCCGGAAGCCGACCGTGGTGGTGAACCCCGCCGCCTTGGTGATGCGGTGCGTCACGCGGCGCACCTGGAACGCGCCGTCGGCGCCCACGTCGCCCGTCTCCTCCAGCCGCACCGCGTCGCCCGGGCGCAGTGTCGGCCGCCCGGCCAGCACCGCCTCGCCCCGCACGGCGCGGCGGGTGAGCTCGGCCAGCGCCGCCCGAGCCGCCGTCCGCGCCGCGTCCGCCGTGCGGAGGACGGGGCGCTCCAGCAGCCGCCTGGCCCCGGAGCCCGCGACGGCGCGGGTGGCGGCGGCGTCGGCCGTGAGCCATCCCCACGACTCGGCGCCCTGCGCCCCGGTGGGGCTCTCGCCGTACGCCTCCACCGACCCGGCCGCCGGCTCGCCCCGGCGCACGTCCAGGGCGATCAGGTCCCGCCCCCGCCGCAGCACGTGCACCCTCTCGCCGTTCCGGAAGCGCTTGAAGACCAGCCGCCCCCGCTCGTCGGCCCAGGCGTCGAAGCCGGCCAGCGCGGCCAGGTCGCGCAGGTGGCGGAGCGCGGAGCGGCGCCCGTCCACCACGTAGGCGGGGAACCGCGGCCCGTCCTCCGCATCGGCCACCGACACCCCCGCCTTCCCGGCCAGGTCGCGGGCGATCTCCCCCGCCGTCTTCGATTCGTACGTCTCCTCCACGAACGTCCGCAGCAGCGGCCCCAGCGCGCCCTCCAGCGTCACCCGCGCGGTGGGGAGCCCCCCCTCCACCGACGCCACCGTCCCCGTGAGCACCTTCGCCAGCCCCGCCGAGCTGTCGGCGTACCCCAGCTCCACCGTGGCCTCGTCGCCCTCGCGGGGGCGCAGGCCGCCCACCTGGCCCAGGACGAGCACCGCCGCGTCGGCGGGGGCGTCCACCCCCAGCGAGACGGAGAGCGCCACCAGGGTGCTGGCGCGCGGCTCGTCGGTGGTGTCCACCGTGCGGCCGCCGATGGTGAGCCTGTACGCGGGGCGCAGCATTCGTCGTCTCCTCAGCCGAAGGCCTCGACGCGGCGGCGGACGTCCTCCGCGGCGGCGTGCAGCTCCGGGCGGTCCGCGGGGGGCGCGGCCGCGACCAGCGCCTCCAGCTTGGCGGCGACCGCCGGGTCGCCGCTGAGCGCCAGGGCCCGGGAAGCCACCTCGCGCTGGTAGGGATCCGGCGTGCCCAGGGCGAGGGGAAGGAGCGCGTCGCTCACCTCCGGGCCGCCCATCTCGCCCACGTACATCGCCACCCCTGCCGTCATCCACCGCGGCCACGCGGGCCAGAGCTTCATGAGGTACGCGGCCAGCCCTGCGGCGACCGTGGAGCCGTAGTGCTTCTTGAGGTAGCTGTAGACGTAGAGCGGCGAGGGGCCGCCCTGCACGGTGCGCGCGCCCTCGTGCTCCATCGCCTCCAACTCCGCGAGCACGCGGGCCAGCGCCCCGTCCTGCTCCAGCCGCGCCGCCAGCGCGCGCGCCACCAGCGCGTCGGCGCCTTCCTCGGCTTCGGCGCGCGCGCGGACCAGGGCCAGGGCCTCGCCGCCGGCCTGCAGCAGCCGCCGCTCCGCCGCCAGGAACGCCGCGCCGGAGCTGGCCAGCGCGTCGCGGTACGCCTGTTCGATCATCGTCCACACCCTCTCAGAACTCGGTCTGCTCCCACCACGGCGTGGCGGGTGCCCGGCGGCGGGAGTTGGTGCCGCAGTGCACCTCGCCCGCGGCCACGTGGTAGGAGTCGAAGTCGTCCACGAAGTGGATCTGCGACGGCTGGTAGCCGATCGTCCCGAACCTGCGGACCACCTCTGCCTCCACCTGGTCCGCCCCGCCCAGCACCGGGCCGAACGGCCTGGCCATGGCCAGGTGGTGGCCGGCGAAGGTCGTTCCCGTCAGGCACAGCAGGTTGACCATCCCCGGGATCAGCGCCTCGAAGTCGGGGGGGAGCGTGGCATCGTTCCTCCGCGGCGACCATCGCGACTCCTCGAAGAGCGAGGGGATGCGCAGCACGTCGGCGACCGGGTCCAGCCCCAGCTGGATGACCAGCACGGAGAGCACGTTCTCGATCTTCCGCTGCACGATCAGCCGGTTGTCGTCCAGCAGCGCGGTGTCGGCCAGGAGCTCGTCCACCGTCCGCTCCTCGAAGGGCGAGGTGGTCTTTCCCGTGAACAGCGTCAGGCCGCCGTTGCCGGCCGTGCTCAGGCCGCGCAGCAGCTGCACGCACGACGGCGTGTCGGCCACCACCAGGCGGAACGGCTTGCCGCTGGTGGCGGGGACGAAGCTCAGGAACTCGTCCACGTGTCCCACCGCCAGCCAGGAGGTGTCGATGGCGAACGGGCTCTGCACGGCCTGCGCGCGCAGGAACGCCAGAAAGTCGGGGTTGAACGGCTCCACCGGGAACGAACCGATCGCGGGCCTCCCCCCACCGAAGTAGATGCGCCCCAGCTTGAACTCGCGCCCGCCCACGGTCACCGGCGGAGAGACCTCCAGGTTGCCGTGCGAATCGAAGGTGTTCTCGCCGGTGGTGGTGGACACCCGCAGGAAGCCGTAGTCGGGGCCGAAGAGCTCGTTGCGGGCGTAGGGGTTCAGCCCGCGCGTGCGGACGGCGTCCAGCGCCACGGACAGGCTGCGGCCCGGCATGGTGCTCACCCCGATCTCCACCGTGTCCTGCACCCACTGGTCGATGCGCCCGGCCTCCAGGTACCCACCCACGTTCGTCCTGCGGAGCGGCACGGACGCCGCCTGCGTCGCCTGCTCCAGGTCCACCAGGAAGGCGGCGTTGAACGCGCCCTCCATCACGTACACCTCCTGGGTGACGTCCAGGTGCGAGGGCATGATCCAGGGGGCCACGCGCACCTTCACGTCGTCGCGGAGGATCTCCGTCGTCCCCTGGCGCAGCACCAGGGCGATGCGGATCTCCCCGTCGAAGCCGGGCTCGGGGTAGGTGACGCCCTCCATCCCCAGCTCCACGTCCTGGGTGGCGGCGTTGGTCACCACGTGCTCGGCGGGGAGCGGCCCGGGCCCCGCCACCGCCGCGGCCCCGGCAGCGCGCGCGGCGAAGATGCGCACCCGGTCGCGCGGGTCGGGAACCAGCACCAGGCTCACCCCGGCGGGGAGGGTGCCGCAGGCGCGCACCACCAGCGGCGCCAGGTCCTGCGCGTCGGCGGCGCCGTCGACCACGGTGTTGCGATTGTCCTCGGTGCCGCTGGAATCGTCGTCGTCCAGGTTGCAGAGGATGACCGCCCCCCGCTGCCCCACGCCGAAGTCCCAGGTGTTGCGGTCGCCCTCGTCGGCCTCCACGGTGCCGTCGCGGTCGGCGTCCACGTCCAGCCGCACGCGCACGGCCACGATCCGCACCGTCCGCGTGACCCCGGCCACGGTGGCGGAGACCTCGGTGTCGCCCGGGTCGTCGCGCGGCACCCGCCGGCGCAGGGGGTCGTCCATGGCCTCGCCCCCCTCCCACGCCACCAGGTCGTCGGGAACCACGATCGGGTCGGGAGAGACCAGCGCCTGCACGATCAAGGCGTCGGCAGAGGTGGGCACCACAAAGGTGGGCGGGGTGGACCCCGGGAGAAGGATGCCCCCGGGGACGGCCAGCTCGAAGTCCACTACGTAAATGAAGGCCCAGCTCTCGATGGCCCGCGCGCCGCCGCTCTGCGCCAGGCGCGCCACCACCTCCGTGCGCCCGGCGTCGGCGCGCGTGACCAGGCGCTGCGTGGAGGCGGCCCCCTCCACCCCGCCGCGCATGCTGAAGCCGGGGCCGGGCGTCACCCCCTGCGGGAGCAGCGCGTCCACCACCACGGGGTCCGCCGCCGCGTCGCGGATGGCCACGAAGCGGTGGCCGGGAACGCCGCCGAAGGAGTGCGCGCCCTGCACGTTCATGAAGATGCGGCCGCAGTTTCCCCTCGCGTTGTGCGCCGCCCGGGCTTGGTCCACCTCGTCCGCCAGCAACCGGCGGTTGGCGGTGGACTCGGGCGAGAACATGAGCTGCCGGCGCGACGCGCTGCCGGCGTCCTGCAACTCCAGGTAGTGCCCCAGGTGGTGTGCCAGGATCACCCCCTGCTCGTCGGCGTCGGGGGCGCGCTCCATCGTCGGCGCGCCCATGGAGGGGTGGACGGCCACCCGGTCCCCGGCCGCCACCGCGTCCACTTGGAAGAGGGGCTCGTCGGCCGCGTTCACCACCTGCGCGGCCACGGTCCGCCCGGCGTCGCCGGTGGTCTCGGTGCTGCCGAACAAGAAGAGGTTCACCAGGTTGGGGGTGGTGGCCAGGGAGGCCATCGGGTCGGCCTCGTCCGCGGTCACGTGGCACTCGGTCACCCCCGCCGTGGCGAAGGTCTCGCGCACCACGTGGTCCAGCTCGAAGCGGATCCGCCCCCGCCGCCACACCTGGTTCGCGCGGGCGAGCAGCGCCTCCACGGCGGCCTGGTCGGCGCTCGTGCGCTGGGGGCGGGGCGTGGCGGGATTGGCGGGGTCGGGGCAGGTGCGCACCTCGCGCGTGTCGGGGTGCAGCGCCGTCATCAGGTGGGCGATCACGGGAAGGCGGATCTCGCGCAGCACGGGGTCGCGCAGGATCACCACGCTGATCTCCCCGTCCACCAGGAGCGTCTTGCACACCCCCGGGCCGGTGGACGAGGCGTCGGCCTCCTCCTCCAGCCGTGCCAGCACCCCCTCGCGCACCTCCAGCACGAAGACGCCGGCGCGGTGCGTCTCGGGGACCACGAAGGTCCCGTCCGCCAGGGTCTCGGCCTCCCGCGGTTCGCCGCTGCCGAGCTCGTCCCGCTTGAACGCGCCCTCGCCGGTGATGAGCACGAAGCGCGTGACCCCGCCGGGCGTCAGCACGGTCGTCCCGTCCGGCTGCTCCACCTCGCGCTGGATGCGCACCGTCACGTTGATCTGGGCGCTGTCGGCGTGCTCCACGGTCCAGGCGGGCGGGGCCGACGTGTCGCGGGAGATGAAGCAGGTGCGACTGGACGCAGGGTCTCCCACGCACCACTGGGCGGGGGTGCGGCCGGGCGGGGGAAGGTGCCAGGTGTCGGGGACGCGCACCTCGCACGGGAGCGCGGTGTCGGTGACGAAGAGGAGCTCGGTACGGCGGTTGGGGCGGTGCGCCCGGTCCACGGGGAGCACCGGGTCCTCCTCGCCGCACCCCAGCCACTCCAGGATGCTGTCCGCGCAGTTGGGGAGAAAGCGGTCCCGCGGCACCGCCGGGGCGTCGTCGGCCAGGTACTCCAGGATCAGGGCGCGCCACACGTCGTCGTCCACGGTGGTGCCGGGGGGGAGCTCGTGGTCGCAGCGGAAGCCGCGCACGGCCTCGTTGGTGATGGGACCGTGGATGCCGTCGATGCGTCCCGGGTAGTAGCCCAGCTCCTGCAGCATCTGCTGGTACTCGCGGATCGCCCAGGTGTCCTTCTCGGTGCGGTGGCGCACCGTGCGCCGCTGGCGGATGGCCGTCCACTCGTCCACGGCGCGCTGGGGGTCCGTGACGAAGTCGAGCGAGGAAAAGACGGTGCGGGCGCGGCGCTCGGAGAGCGACTGGTTGTACGGCTCGTCGTCCACCTTGTCGGTGTGGCCCACCACCACCAGGTTCTCGGAGGGGTGCGCGTCGGAGTACTCCGCGGCGCGCCGGAGCACTTCGCGCATGCACGGCTCCACGAACGCGCTGTTGAAGCGGAAGCTGAGGGTAAAGGCCCGCGCCACCCCCGCGGCGCGCACCAGCCGCAGCTGCACGCGCGTGGTCCTGCCGATCTCGATGGCGGCGGTCTCGGCATCGGCCATCACCGGCTGCGCCACCGTCCCGCGCACGGTGTAGCTCCCCTCGGCCAGGCCGCTCAGGGTCCAGAGGTTCCCCTCCCGGTCGGGGAGCGCGTGCACGGACGACGACGGCGCCCCCAGCGGCCCCTCGGCGGTGACGGTCACGCGCCCCATGTCGAAGCCGGGCTCGCCCTCGACGACCACCTCCACCTCCAGCGTCCCCGTCTCCGGAACGACGCCGTCATCGACGCCGCCCCCACCGCCTTCGTTCTCGCCGGGAGGCGGGGTCTCGGGCTCCGGGGGCGGGTTGAACTCGCGGAGCAGGAAGGCGTACTCGAAGCGCTCCGGCTTTCCCGCCAGCTCGCGCACGTCCAGCTCCTCCACCAGCACGCGGCTCACCCGGGTGGCGGTGGCGATGTCGGCCACGAAGTCCACCGGCTCCGTCTGGCGCAGCTTGTCGCGCAGCTGCTCCAGCCCGTCGCGCGCCTCCGGCCCCGTGACAACCCCGGTGACGGCCACGCGGGCGGCGCGGCGCCCCATCCGCTGCAGCAGGTCGCCGTCCAGCCCGGGCACGGCGTGGCGGACCAGCGCCTGGCTGTCCTCCACGTCGATGCACTGCGCCAGCGGCAGTTCCAGCTCGTCCAGCAGCGTCTTCGAGGCCATGCGGCGGAAGCGGGGTGAGGTTCCGGGTGCGTGGGGCGGACTGCGCGCGGTCAGGCCGGCGCCTTCAGGCCTTCCAGCGCCTGCGTGATGGCCGGGATCAGGAGGCGGATCTGCTGCAGGACCTCGGCGATGTCCTCCACCGCGTCCAACGCCTCGCCCAGGCCCTCGGGGGGATCGAACATCTGCGTGGCGCCCTCGAGCAGGTTCCTGACCTCGCCCACGAAGGTCGGGACCTGGGTCAGGGCGGTGTCCAGGTTCAGGTTGTCGAGCTCGGTGTCCAGCTGGGTCATCAGCCCCACCAGCTGGTCGATCAGCGCGTTGATCTGCGGGAACTGCGCGCCGATCGTCCGGATCGCCTCCGCCACCGTGCCGAAGGCGGGGCTGGTCAGGAAGCCGTTGAAGCCGCTCAGCGCGTCGCGTACGGCTACGATCGGGTTGTTGTCGTCCGGCATCGGGCACTCTCCATCGCTATGGGAATCCGCCCCGCGGTCGCGGGACCACCGCCGCTCAACCCGCCGCGCCGCGCAGCCGGGCGATCAGCCCCTGCAGCACCCCCACGAACGGCTCCAGCCCGGTCACCAGGAAGGGCGCGAGGTCCAGCGCGGCGGCAAGGCCGTCCGCGAAGCCTCCGGCATCTTCCAGCACCGCCGCGTCCACCGCCGCGGTCCCCTCCGGCTCCACCGGCTCCTGGTGCTCGCTCAGGCTCAGCGCGTACATCCAGCGCTGGGGCTTTCCCGCCAGCTCCTCCACCCGCAGCCCGGTGATGGAGACGCGCTCCACGCGGGCGCCGGCGTCCACGTCGGCGGTAAAGACGGCGGGGGTCCCCTGGCGAAAGCGGTCCGCCAGGCGCTCCACGAACTCCGCCGCGTCCGGCCCGGCGGCCACGCCCCAGACGGTGAAGCGCGAGGGGCGGCGGCCCATGTCCTGGAGCAGGCTGCCGTCCATCCCGGGGGCGCGGTGCTCGGCCAGCTCCCGCCGCTCGGCCAGGGCCGCCTCCTGCACCTGCGGCAGCTCCAGGTCGTCCAGCATCGGCCGCACGCTCGCCTCCGGGGCTAGACGTCGATCCCGTGGCGGCGCACCTCGTCGTCGAGGATGCGCCGGATGCGTCCGGCCAGGACGTCCAGCTCGCCGCCCGGATCCCCCTCTCCCTCCCTCGCCCCGCCCAGGAACCAGGGGAGCGGCACCGCGCCCGTCCCCAGCGCGGGGAGCCCGGCCTCTTCCGGCGCCTCTCCCGCGGCCGCGGCCTCCCCCGGCACCCCCGGCGCGGGAGAGACCGCGCCGCCGATCCCCGCGGGCGCACCCGGCGGCGGCGTGAGCGCGCGGACGGCGTCGATCAGCCATCCCGCGGGGGCCGGCGCCTCGTCCACGGCCCCGCCCTCGAGCGCCGGTGCCGGGCGCCGCACCGCCGCACGGGCAAAGGTGCTCGGCGAGGGGACCGCGCCGCGCGTCGGTCCGGGATCCGCCGGCCAGCCGGGATGCGGCGCGCGGACGGCCTCACCCGTGTCCGCGGCGTCCGCGGCGGGTGGGGACGCGTCGGGCGCGGGGGCGCCGTGAGTCGCGGGCGCGGTGCGATCCGCCGCCGGTGCTCCGCCGGACCCGCCCATCCGCGCGCCCCGCTCCGGCCAGGCGAGCACCGCCGGCCACCCGCGCCAGCGGTCCGTGTCCGGGCGGCCGGGGCGGACGGCGGCGCCCGTCGCATCCTCCTCTGCGGCGCGTACGGCGGGCGGAGCGGAGGACAGGGACTCGCCCTCGCGAGCATGCTGGGGACGGGGGAACGGGACGAGCGACGCATCGGCACCGTGGACTTCCCCGTCGGCCGCGGATGCGGAGGGCGCAGGGCGCGGACGGTGGAGGAGCGGAGAAAGGGACGCATCGGCGCCGTGCCCGGATCCCCCGTCGGCCGGGGGCGCGGAGGGCGCAAGGCGCGGACGGCGGAGGAGCGGAGCGGGGGACGCATCGGCGCCGTGGCCGGATCCCCCGTCCGCCGCGGGCGCGGAGGGCGCGAGGTGCGGACGGCGGAGGAGCGGAGCGGGGGACGCAGCGGCGCCGTCCCCGGCCCGCTCCGCCTCCGCTGCCGTGCCCGGGAAGGCGCGGGACCGCGGGGATGGGGATCCGGCCGGCGCGCCGGCGCCGCGTTCGGGACGCGCCACCGGCCGCGGGCGCGACGCACCGCGCATCCGCCCAGCCAGGCGTGCGAGCACCGCCGCCGGCGCGGCGGGGCCGTCCAGCGGCGACGCCCACTCCGCGGCCAGCCGCGCGAGGCGCCCGGCGGCGCGATCCATAGCCCGCGAAGCGGAACCGCGGTCGGCGGGACCGTCTTCCACCGCGTCCCAGGACGAGGGCGTCGGCGCCGCGAGGCGGTCGTCCGCCCAAGCCGAAGCCGCACCGTCGCTCCGCGCGGAGCCCGGACCGCCGGCCGCGGATGCGAGGGGCGGACCTCCCGCCGGCGTACGCTCGACCGGCGGCGCGTTGCGCTCTCCTCGCCCGCCCCGCGGAACGGCTGACGCCCCGCGTGGGAGCCGCCGTCCCGCCGCCGCCAGCCATTCGCTCCACGCGCGCTCCGCCCCGGCCGGCCCCTCGCCGGCGCCGCGGCTGGCGCGGGCGGCGGCGCGGCCCGCCAGCGCCCCCTGCAGCCGGTCGCGGACGGCGAGGATCGGCAGCGCGCCCGGGGACGGCGTCCACGCCCGCCGCTCTCGCGCGAGCAGAGGGAGGAGCAGGAGCGCTTCGCGCGCGGTTTCACGCGACGCTGGAGGGATCGGTGCCGAGCGTTCGGCATCCGCCTCGGACGGCATCCACGCACGCCGTCCGGCCGCATCCCGCACGAACGGGGACGCGGTACTGCCGGCGACGCGATCGAAGCGGGGATCGAGCGGTGGGACCGGTCCCGCCAGGCGCCGCAGGAGCGGCTCCCCGGCACGGCGCGCGAGGACGCCCGGATCGGCCGTCCGCGCGGCATCACCGGCCGCGGCGGCCGGGGAGAAGGCGCGTCGGGGGGAGGAAGGGGCGCGGGGCGCGCGGGACGCGGATCGTTCGCGCGGCGCGGCCGGCGCGCGGGAAGCGAGCGGCGGCGCCTGGGGGGCGGGGACCCTCCGGGGCGTGGCGGCGGGGGCGGGCTCGCCGGGAGCCGCGCGGGGGGGGAGCACGGCCAGCTGGCCGAGCGCCGCGCCCCAAGGCGGGCCGGGGCGCAGCGGCGGGGGCGGCCCGGCCAGCGGGCCGATCCACCCGGCGCCGCGGTCGACGGCGCCCAGGCGCCGGGCCGCGCGGCCGGCGTGCCGCAGCCAGTGCGCCGGGGCGCCGGCCGCGTCCAGCAGGCGGAGGGTGCGCCGCTTCACGCCGCCTCCCCGCCCCCATGCACCATCTGCAGGTAGAGCAGGATCTGCCCCACCGTCATCCCGCTCACGTCCTCGGGCGTCCACCCGAACTCGCGCGCCAGCACGAAGCAGGCGCGGGCCAGCGGCGCCTGCACCAGCTCCTCCAGCGCGTCGCGCGGCGTATCGATCCCCGAAAGCTCGTCGATGCGCTCCACCAGAAAGCGCGCCAGGCCGGCGGGAAGCTGCGACACCTCCTCCACCCGCAGCGCCGGCTCCACCAGCGCCTGGCTGATCATGAGCGCGGCCGAGAGCCCGTCGTCGTCGCGCGCCGCCTGCCCGATGCGCTGCAGGTCGCGCACGGTGAGCGGGCGCACCACCACGCGCGCGTCGCCCGCCGCCAGCTCCGGCGGCAGCAGCGCCGCCGGCACCTGCAGCTCGTGGGTGAGCGTCCCGCCCGCCAGCAGGTCCTCGGCCGAGAGCGGCATGGCTCAGGCCCCCTCGACGTCGGCGACGGTGATGAAGAGCCCCTTGAAGGTGACCGCCTCCATCACGAAGTCCGCCTCGGGAAGCGAGTACGACCAGTTCTCGAACTTCACCCCGTGCACCGTGATGGTGCTGCTGGTCCCCGGCACCGCCGGGTCCGTCACGTCCAGCATCAGGTTGAAAGAGGGCTGCGGATACGGCTCCGCCTGGCGCTCGGGCAGCGCGCCCACGCCCAGCAGCAGCCGCAGGAGGCCGCCGTTGATGTAGGCGCGGTCCAGCTTTCCGCTCACGTGGATGTTGCCGGGGCGCAGCGCCACCGGGTGGCGCCGGCCGATCTCGTGGAACGTCTCCAGCTCGGTGCGGACGAAGACCTCCACGTTGCTGGCTCGTCCCACCGGCGCCAGCTGGTAGAAGGTGACGATCTCCTCGGCCGCCTGTCCCTCGGGCGTGGCTTCCACCGCCAGCGTCAGGGTGGCGTCCGTGCCGCGGAACACGTTGGTGTTGGGCATTGCCGTCTCTCCTTAGCCGAGGAACATGGTGACCTTGATGTAGTCGATGCTGAAGGTGGGCTTGACCGTCATGGTCACCCGCGCGATCCCGCGGATCTCCTCGTCGCGGGTGGCGGTGACGCTCAGCTCGTACGCCGTCAGCATCTCGTCGTCCACCATGGAGGCCAGGAAGCCGTTGATGGACCCCGAGAGCGCCTTGCGCACCCGGTCGTTGTTCAGCAGGCCGATGAACGGCTGCGACGCGGAGCGCACGCCGAACTTGGCGTAGTCCACGATCCGCCGGGTGGTGATCTGCCTGAAGGCGCCGTCGTCGGTGGTGATCCCCTTGACCACCCGCACCCCGTTGCGCTCCTCCAGCGCCAGCACCCGGTTCTGGACCATCAGCTCCAGCTGGGCGGACGTCGGTTTGGGCCACACCCCCGCCACCGCCACCACCTTGTTGGTCAGGCTCTGGTGCGGGCTGCGCGCGCTCATCATCCCCGCGATG
>DASQLJ010000243.1:0-29296 GCA_035630095.1 Longimicrobium sp. | reverse complement strand
CCAGCTTCGCGCCAACCGCTGCGTTTTCCGAGGCCGTCGTGGTTCCCATAAGCTCCTCCTGGTTGAGTGATTCCCTCCAGGTTTAGCTTATCACCACGGCGGCCTCGCTCACATGGAATCTCACGCAACCGCCGCTCGCGGAACGGAGTTCGTGCGATCCGCATCGGCTGCTCCGCGTTCGATGCAGGTCACGATGTCCCGGCCCGCACACAGAACCTGTGTCTCGCCCCCCGCCCATGCACACGATCTGTGCACGGGCGGAGGGTGCACGGCGTCCCACTTGTCAGCGCATCTTTTTTCCATCCAACGACTTGTCCGTAAACGTAAGGAGCGGAACACGCGTTGCCCTGGGCAACGGGTCCGGGCCCCCGCGCGCGCGGGCCCGGCCGTAGTCACCCTCTGCCGCGGGATGCCCCATGCGACGAGACCCGTTCCCCCTGCCGCCCTGGCGCGGCGCACGACGCCTCTCACTGGCGCTGCTGATGGTCGCGGCCGGCGCCGCGCCGCTGCACGCGCAGTGCGCGCGCACCAAGATCGCCCGCGTGGCGGCGCTCGAGCAGTTCGTCTGGTACAACCGCCTGGGGGCCAACGAGCCCAACCAGCTCATGTTCGCGCTGGAGCAGGACGTGGTGAACGGCAGCGGCGGCCCCGGCAGCACGGGGAACGCGCAGCTCCGCCCCGGCAAGCGCCCGCGGCCGCTGGTGCTGCGCGTGAACGCGGGCGAGTGCCTGCGCGTGACGCTGCGCAACCTGCTTTCGCCCGTGAACGGCAGCACCCACCCCGACAGCTCGCGCCACGTGTCGATCCACGTGGTGGGGATGCAGCTGGTGGGCTCCATCGCCGACGACGGGTCGGCGGTGCAGCGCAACGCCAGCAGCCTGGTGCCCCCGGGCGGAACGCGCACCTACACCCTCTTCGCCGAGCGCGAGGGCACCTTCCTGCTGCACTCGGCCGGCGCCATGACCGGCGGCGAGGGCAACGGCGGGCAGATCTCCCGCGGCCTCTTCGGCGCCGTGAACGTGGAGCCCCCCGGCGCCGAGTACTACCGCAGCCAGCTCACCGCCGCCGACATGCGGCTGGCCAGCGCCACGGTGAAGCAGCTCTGCCCGCTGGAGCAGGAGTCGACGACCGCGCCGGTGGGGAGCCCCGTCCAGGTCGAGGAGGAAGAGGAGGTGCCGGCCGACTCGTCGATCGAGAAATACCCGTACGACCCCGACTGCCCCACCACGTCGCGGCCGCGCTACCCGCAGATCAACTACGGGGCGACGTACACCACGGGGCCGCTGGCCGGCCGGCCGATCCTGTCGATGCTCAAGGGCGACACCATCGTCTGGGCCGACATCTCGGCCATCATCACCGGGCCCAACCGCGGTAACTTCGCGTCCAGCGCCTACCCCAACCCCAGCGTCCCCGTGTTCCCGGACCGGCTGCGGCCCTTCCGCGAGCACACGGTGATCTTCCACGACGAGGTGGGGCTGGTGCAGGCGTTCGACGCCATCTTCGACAGCACGCAGTTCAAGTTCACCCTGCACGGCGGGCGCGACGCCTTCGCCATCAACTACGGCACCGGCGGGATCGGCGCCGAGATCCTGGCGAACCGCTTCGGGCTGGGGCCGATGTGGAAGTGCAACGACTGCAAGTTCGAGGAGTTCTTCCTCTCCTCCTGGGCCGTGGGCGACCCCGCCATGGTGGTGGACGTCCCCGCGGCGGCCGACTTCAACCCCAACAGTCCGCCGGCGCCGGGGCCGCGCGCCACCCGCGCGCTCTTCCCCGACGACCCGTCGAACGTGTTCCACAGCTACCTGAACGACCACGTGAAGATCCGCAACCTCCACGCGGGTCCCAAGGAGCACCACATCTTCCACCTGCACGCGCACCAGTGGACCAACACCCCCAACGACCCGAACTCGAGCTACAAGGACAGCCAGGCGATCGGGCCGGGCGGGGGCTACACCTACGAGATCACCTACGGCGGCGGCGGCAACCGCAACGACACGCCGGGCGACGCCATCTTCCACTGCCACTTCTACCCCCACTTCGCGCAGGGGATGTGGGGGCTGTGGCGCAACCACGACGTCTTCGAGGCGGGGACCGTGCTGGACGCCAACGGGCGCCCGGCGCCGGGGGCGCGCGCGCTCCCCGACGGCGAGATCGCGGCGGGGACGCCGATCCCCGCCGTGGTGCCGATCCCCACCTACGCGCTGGCGCCGCTCCCGGCCGACAGCATGCCGGGGTTCCCCTTCTACATCCCCGGCGTGGCGGGGCACCGCCCGCCGCAGCCGCCGCTCGACCTGGCCTTCGACGGCGGGCTGCGCCGCCACGTGGTCACCGGCGGCGTGTCGGTGTTCCCGGCGCTGAACACCCGTGACTTCAGCAAGCACGACTCGCTGCTGACGGTCACCTTCCTCCCCGACAGCGGGACGGCGCTGGAGCGCGCGGCGATGCGCTTCCACGCGCGGCTGGGCCACACCACGCCGATCGCCAACAACTGGACGGCCACGGGGACCTTCGAGACCAACGGCCTCCCCCCGGCCCCCGGCGCGCCCTTCGCCGACCCCTGCGGCATCCGCGGGGTGAGGATGGGCGACTCGCTGGACTACAAGGCCGCCGGCTTCCAGATCACCGCCCTGTACAACAAGGCGAACTGGAGCTTCAGCCAGCACCGCATGTTCAGCCTGTGGGCCGACGTGGACAGCTTCCGCCTGCAGCAGCGCGCGCCCGAGCCGCTCTTCTTCCGCGCGCAGGACAACAGCTGCCTCACCTATCACCTGGTGAACCTGATCCCGGCCGAGTACCGCGTGGACGACTTCCAGGTGCAGACGCCCACCGACATCATCGGCCAGCACATCCACCTGGTGAAGTTCGACGTGACCTCGAGCGACGGGGCCGCCAACGGCTGGAACTACGAGGACGGCGCCCTGGCCCCCGACGCGGTGCGCGAGATGATCCGCGCCATCCGCCGGCAGAACGGGTGCTCGGGCGCCGACGAGGGCGACGCCCGCGACGGCGGCGACGTCTGCCCCCGGGCGCGCTTCCACCCCTTCTTCAACCAGCTGGCGGAATGGCGGGGGGCGCAGGAGAACATCCAGCGCTGGTGGGTGGACCCGGTGCCGCGTGGCAACAACAGCACCACGGCGCTCCCCACCGTGTTCACGCACGACCACTTCGGGCCCAGCACCCACCAGCAGGCGGGGCTGTACGCCGGGCTCCTCCCCGAAGACCGGGGGACCACCTGGCGCGACCCGGAGACCGGCGGGTTGATGGGCGGGCGCTTCGACGGCGGCCCCACCAGCTGGCGCGCCGACATCCTCTACCCCGAGCGGGGGCGCAGCTTCCGCGAGTTCGGCATCCAGATCTCCGACTTCGCGCTGGCCTACGGCGCCGAGGGCTTCACCGGCCTCTCGACCGACGGGAAGCTGGTCGAGGAGTCGGGGGTGTCCTTCGGCGGCGGGCTGCCGATCCGCCGGCGCGTACCGCCGATCAACCCGCCCGGGAAGGACGAGGTGGGGCTGCCGGACCTGCTGCGCCCGCCGCTGGCGCGCGGCGTGTGCCCCAACGGCATCGACCGGCCGCCGTGCCCCGAGATCCTCTCGGCCGACGACCCCGGCACCATGCTGGTGAACTACCGCAACGAGCCGCTGGCGCTGCGGGTGCGCAACCCCACCAGCAACGCGCAGGCGGCCGACAGCGCGGGCGACCTGTCGCGCGCCTACGCCACCGGCGTGATCCGCGACGACGGGCGGCTGAACAGCTTCGGGCCGTACGGCGCGCGCCCGGGCGAGCAGCCGCGCGACCCCTTCACCCCGCTGATGCGCACCTACGAGGACGACCGCATCCTGGTGCGCCTGCTGGTGGGGGCGCACGAGGAGGGGCACAACTGGGGGATCAGCGGCTCGCGCTGGCTGCACGAGCGGTTGTCGCCCAACTCGGGGTTCCGCGCCAGCCAGATGGCGGGGATCAGCGAGTGGCACGAGTTCGCGCTGAGCCCGCTGATGGCCAACCGCATCGACACCATCGCCGACTTCCAGTACCGCGGCGGGAGCGCGGTGGACGACCAGTGGAACGGCCAGTGGGGGGTGATCCGCGCCTACCGGCGGCCGCAGAACAACCTGCTGCGGCTGGACACCACGCGCCCCGTCTCCAGCAGCCTGGCGGTGGCCGAGGCCGACGCCGTGGCGGGCCGGAACCCCGAGCCCGACGGTAAGTCGGCGTTCAGCCAGGCCTCCACCTTCCCCGACCCCAACGACTCCACCACCTGGAGCGGCGACGTCGCCGCGCTCGACGCCGCCAGCCCCACCGTGCCGACGGCCAAGGAGCCGCAGTTCGACGGCGGAACGGCCACCCGGCAGGACAGCCTGGACGCCGGGTACGGCAACGATGCGGGGACGGAGTTCGACTACGACGCCGTGGAGGTCTGGCCCGACGGCACGGCGGCGGTGACCACCGCCGACGCGACGGCGGTGGCGGGCAAGTCGCTCGCGCCGGCCTCGTCCACCACGCTGGCCAGGTCCGACGCGGCCGACGACGCGCCGGCGGGGAGCAGCACCTACGAGGCCTCGAAGACGGACGCCCGGGCGGGCTTCTGGGGGGTGTGCCCGTGGGTGGCGCCGCTGCGGGTGTTCGAGGTCAGCGCCGTGCCGGCGTCGATGCTGCCGGGCGGGCGGCTGGTGTACAACACCCGCGCGGTCAACGGCGGCCCGCTGGTCGACCCCGCGGCGGTGGTGTACGTGTTCGACGCCGACGTGCGGCGCGGGGAGGTCAGGCGCAACCCCACGCCGCTGGTGCTGCGGGCCAACGCGGGCGACTGCGTGCTGGTGCGGCTGCGCAACCGCCTGCCCAACGCCCTGCCGGACCCCGACGGCTGGAACACGCTGCCGATGATCGTGGACCAGTTCAACGCCAACGACGTGGTGCCGTCGTCGCGGGTGGGGCTGCACGCGCAGCTGGTCACCCTCGACGTGCAGCACTCCGACGGCTCGCAGGTGGGGATCAACCGCAACTCCACCGTGGCGCCGGGGCGCTGGCGCTGGTACCAGTGGTACGCGGGCACGGTGTACCCCACGGGGCGCAACGGCAGCCTGGTGGCGCGCCCGGCCGAGTTCGGCGCGATCAACCTGATCTCGTCGGACCGCGTCCAGCACTCCAGCAGGGGCGCCCTCGCGGGGCTGATCGTGGAGCCGCGCAAGAGCCGCTGGGTGGTGGACACGCGCAACCCGTCGCAGGCGGTGGTGCAGGACCGCGGCGGCAACTTCCTCTTCCGGGAGCAGGTGCTGTTCTTCCAGAACGACCTGAACCTGCAGTTCGGCAGCGCGGCCGACCTGCCGGCCCGGAACTGCGCGCACCCCGACCCCGACGCCGACCCCGACGAGTGCCAGGGGCAGACGGGGATCATCCGGCACCACTTCGACGCGGGCGACCCGGTGCCCAACCTGGCCGACGCGGAGGACCCGGAGGACTCGGGGCAGAAGGGGCTGAACTACCGCACCGAGCCGATGTGGTTCCGCAAGGGCTTCGCGCCCGACGCGCTGCTGGGGTTCACGCGCAACCTGGACCTCACGCAGGTGCTGCAGGGCGACAGCGCGCAGACGCCGCTCTTCACCCCGCGGGCGGGCGAGGCGATCCGGCTGCGGGTGCTGCAGCCGGGCGGGCACGCACGCAACGGGACCTTTGCGCTGCACGGGCACATCTGGGAGCAGCTGCCCTACGCCGACAGCTCGCGGGTGATCGCGAGCAACCCGCTGAGCGAGTGGAAGGGCGCGCGCGACGGGCACGGCCCGGGCGAGCACTTCGACATCCTCCCGAAGCACGGGGCGGGCGGGATCAACGGGATCCAGGGCGACTACCTCTTCCGCGACCAGGCCTCCTTCGCGTTCGACGGCGGGACCTGGGGGATCATGCGGGTGCTGGCCCCGTCGGCCTGGGGTACCAGCAGCGGACAGTCCGCGCCGCCCGGGAGCTGCACCGTGGACCCCGTCACGGGGGCGACGGTGTGCAACTGACGCCGGCTCCGTTCTGAAGCCTTCCACCCCGGTCCGCGGCGCGTCCGCGGGCCGGGGTGGAGCGCGAACCGGCGCACGCGCCCTCGCCGGGGGATCGCCTTCCTTCCTGCCCGCGTGCCGCCACATTCGTCCGCTGGCGACCAGCACGTGGTCGGAGGAGGTCGCGCGATCCGCAATGCGGTCCAGTTCGCCGAAGATGGTACGGCAAAGCTGCGGCACGTCGAGCTGAACGGGGACCAGGCGTACGGCGGTCGCTTTGCTCCCCGGCGTGGAGGGCGATCATGGCGGCCAGGGTACGCGGGAGCGAGAGCCCGAGCCACGGCTGCACCGCGCGGACCGGCGAGTAGAGGACCTGGCGCAGTCGGGCGTGATCGACCCCACCAGGGTCACGCGCACCACGGACCGCGGCTGAAAGAGCTTGCGCCGGCAACGCTGGAACGCGCAGTTTCGGCGCTCGCATGAAATGCGTCGGCCACCCGGCGCGACTCACCGGTACACCCCGCTCCTGTAGGGCAACGATGCGAAGGCTTCTCATCCTGGCGGCGCTCGCCGGGCTCACCGGGTGCAATCCGCCCCTGTATGCAAAGTCCAACTTCCTGAAAAGCCCTGGATATTCGGACAAATCGCTCGGTGCAGGGGTTTGGGAGGTCACGTTCAGGACCATGGGGTCCGACCGCGAGAACCGGTACCAGATGGGTGCTCTCTACCGTTCCGCCGAACTTGCGCGCCGGGCAGGGTTCCCCTTCTTCCAGGTCGTGCGATTCCAGGGTGGATTAAGACCCAGAGGTTCGCCGGCACCCCCCCTGAAATGGGTGTGCCCACCGAGCACATCGCCCGGCTCACCGTACGCGGCGTGCGCACACGGGACGAGGAGCTGAGGTGTGAAAGCCAATCGCCCAGGGATTGCGGAACACATTCGACTGAGGAAACCCTGCGCACGCTCGCACCCAGATTCATGCAGCCGCCCCCCGGCGTGCAAGGCACGTCACCTCCCCCATGATCGTGGGGGGGCCCCGAACGCCTGAAAATCGCTTGCCAAGGTGAACCTGGGCCGACTCGCCGGTTCGAGCGGAACTCCCTTCGGGTTCCTCCGCCTCCGTTGTCGCGCTGCAACGACTTACGGCCCTGTCGCCCTCGCGGGTGGCAGGGCCGTTGCGTCGTGGTCGCATCCGGGCAGCACGTGATCATCGCCGAAAAATATCGAACAATCCCCAGCCTGCTCCATCGTTCCGCAGTATCGCCTCCACCTGTCGCAGTCGTTGCGATACCCGAGGCCATCGCCGTTCGCGGCTCCTGCTGATCGGTCAGCGCTCACGCCGTATCCGGGCGTTATCCGGCTTTGGGGCTGGTCGATCCCCGATGACCAGGCGGCGCTCACCCGGCCCTGGCGTGCGCGTGCGCCGGCGCGGCGAGACCGGCATAGAAGCTCCAGTCCTCGCCGATCTCGGCGCGCACGACGTCCAGGGGGATGGGGTGCCAGCGGTCGTCGCCGGTGCGCTTGCGGCTGGTGTTGCCGGGGTGCACCAGCGCGGCGTACAGGCCGGGGTCGGCGATGGCGGCGACGGCGCCGGCGGGGAGCGACCACACCCACCGCGTGTCCTCGCCCTGGTCGAGCCCGGGGAAGGGACGCTTCTCCCAGAGCGCGCGGCGGAAGAGCAGCGTGCCGCCGGCCAGCCAGGGGCGGGAGCGGTCGGGCCAGCGGTACTCCCACGCCCGCCCGGCCGCGGGGTCGAAGAAGCGCAGCCGCGCCAGCCCGCACGCGCCGGCCCGCGGGGCGGCGGCGAGGGCGGCGACCTGCGCGGAGATGCGGTGGGCGGGCATCCAGTCGTCGTCGTCCCAGTGCGCGAGCAGCTCGCCGCGCGCCAGCGAGCACGCCAGGTTGCGCTTGGCGCCCAGCGTGCGCTGGCGCGCCACGCGGTGGTAGCGGATGCGCGGGTCGGCGGGGAGGAGGTCGTCCACCGGGTCGGCACCGTCGTCCACCACCACCAGCTCGCGGCGGGGGTGGTCCTGCCGCAGGAACTGCTCGAGCGCGTGCGCCACGAAGCGCCGCCGGTCGCGCGTCGGCATCAGGCACGACACCAGGGGGATGGACGGATCTCCATCCTCGTCCCCCCCGCCGTTCGACTCCCGTCCGTCGGCGCACGCCGCGGCGGGCGGAACGGCGCGGGAGATGGAGACGACGGGGAGCGGGAGATGCGGCCGCGGCGCGCCGCCCTCCGCGGCGGGCGCGGGGATCGCGTCCGCCGTGTCCCGGATCGCCCGGAGCCGCCCTCCCCGCTGCGCGCCGGCACCATCGAGCGGGACGGGGGGCGTCTCATCCAGCGAAGCGCGGTTCACAACTCGCCCGCCGTCGGCCGACGTGCCGAGCAGGAGGTGGACCTCGCGCGCGACGCGGCCCACGTCGAGCGCGCGGAGGCAGTCGGCGCGGCCGGCGCAGGCGCGGAGGCGGGCGGTGGTCCAGCAGGGCTCGCAGGGAAGGCCGGCGCGCAGCACGGCCACGTTGGGCGGGAAGGCGCCGAGAACGTGCTCCGAGGTGGGGCCGAAGAGGAGGAGCGTCGGCGCGCCGGCGGCGCCGGCCAGGTGGCCCGGGCCGCTGTCGTTGGCGACCACCGCGCCCGCCGCGGCGAGCACCGACGCCGTCTCGCGCAGCGTCAGCCGCCCGGCGAGCGAGCGCGCGTGCGCGGGGAAGGCGAGCGGCGCCCCGTCGAAGCCGCGCAGGTCGTCTTCCGTGCCCACCACCGCCACGTCGGCGAAGCGCTCGGCCAGGGCGGGGAAGTGCGGCCAGCGCTTGGCGGCCATCTCGCCCGTCTTGCACCCGGGCGCCAGCACGAGGGTGGAGTGCGTCACCCCGTGCTCGCCATCCGGGGACACGGGGAGGGTGTACGCCGGCCGCTCGCCGCGCGGCCACCCCAGCGCCTCGGCGAACGCCAGGTACCACCCCTGCTCGTCGCGGGCGAAGAGCGCGTCCGGGGGGCGGGCCACGCAGTCGCGGCGGCCGGCGTGGTGGTGCCGCAGCCTCGCCCAGTAGAAGGGCGGCACGGCGGGGAGCACGCGCTCCCAGCGCTCGCCGGCGGGGACACGGCCGGCGTGCACGCGCCGCACCACGCTCCAGCCGCCGAAGAGCTCGGCGGCCTGCGGGTAGTCGGCGTGCAGCAGCAGGTCCACCGCGTACCCCAGGCGGTCGAGCGCCACCAGGAGCGGCGTGGCCAGCACCAGGTTGCCGATGCCGGCGGCCAGGTGCACCAGGACGGCGCGGGTCATCCCCGGGTCATCGACCAGAGGTTCTGGCCGTGGTCGGTGGCGTAGCGCCCGCGGCCCACCACGCGGTCCAGGGCGCGGCCCACGGTGGGGTAGGTGTCGATGTCGTGCCCGGCGAGGGTTCCGCCCGGGCGCACCTTCGGCAGCCAGGCGAGGAGGTCCGCGGCGACCGCGTCCTCGGCGTGGTCGCCGTCGAGGAAGACCAGGTCCACGCCCCCGTCGGCGAACTCGCGAGCGGCCCGGGTGGAGCTTTCCGCGAGCACGGTGACCGCGTCGGCGACGCCGGCGGCGGCCAGGTTCCGCTCGAACGCGGCGCGCAGCGACCCGCCGTGCGCGCTCACGTGGTGGAGCACCGCCGGGTCCGACGGCGAGCCGACGAAGGTGTCCACCGCGAAGAGGCGGAGGTCCTTCCGCGCGGCCTTCATCGCCTGCGCCAGGAAGACGAGCGAACGCCCGAGGAAGACGCCCACCTCCACCACCACGCCGCCGTGGGGAAGGGCGTGCACCTGCTCCTCGTAGAAGCGCGGCCAGTCGAACCACCCCGGCACCTGCTCCCAGGGGAGGGGCTCGCGCGGCTCCGGGGCCCCCGCGCGCCACCAGGGATCGAAGTCGACCGCGGTGTGCTGCGCGCCGCCGTGCGTGCTGAGCGCCGCGCCCGCGTGCTCCACCAGGCTGGGCTGGTGCACCACCACGGCGTGCGGGTCGATCCGCGCGGCGAGGCGCGACATCTTGATGTCCTGCAGGGCGGGCACCTCTCCCCAGTGCGCCAGGCAGAAGTCCGCCAGCTCGGGCGTGACCAGGAACGCCTGGCTCCCGTAGACGGAGCCGGGATCCGCGACGAAGCCGTCCTCCACCGCCGGCGCGCCGGGGAGGGGGGTGAGGTTGGGGTTGTAGAGGGAGCCCAGGAAGAGGCGACCCTCGCGCACCGGCTGCCACGCCGCCAGGTTCGCGCGGAGGTGGCGGTTGACCGCGACGTCGTCTTCCAGCACCAGCGCGCACGGCGGCCGCTCGCGCGCGATCCGCTCGAGCACGCGCCGGTAGTTGCTGGTCTGCCGGGTCTTGGCGTCGGCCCCGCCGCCGCCGTCGTCGTCGTCGAGGTGGACCACCGGCTCGTCGCCCCAGTCGGAGCGCGCGATGGAGGCGAGCGTGCCCTGCACCACGCCCGCCGCGATCCGCTCGGCGCAGGTCATCACGTAGAGCCGCACGTCGTCCCGACCGGCCATGAGCGCCCTCCCGGGGCAGTGGTTGTGGACGGCGCCCGCGTGGGCGCCCGCAGGCTCAGCGCTCCGCGGCGGTGTCGTCCGGGGCGAAGAGGAAGACGTCCCACCCCATCCGCCGGGGGAGCGGGTGCTCGCCCAGGCAGCGCTCGGCGACGCGGTGGAGCGGGTCCTGCCGCCACCCCGCGCGGCGGAAGAGCGCCGCCCACCATTCGCGCGTCTGCCGGGTCACGTGCGACGGGTCGCGGTTGCCCGGCAGCGCCCGCCCGGGCTCCACCGTGGGGATGGTGGCCACGATCGCCGTGCCCACGCAGGGGCGCACGCGCGCCAGGAACGCGAGCGCCTGCGCCTCGGTGAGGTGCGCGAGGAGGTTGAAGGCGGTGACCACGTCGCAGGCGCGCTCGGGCTGGTACTCGGCCACGTCGGCCCGCACCAGCCAGGGGCGGGCGAGGTCGTCGGCGTGCTCGATCGCCCAGGGGCTTCCGTCCACCCCCCAGGCCTCCTTCCCCCGCTCGCGCAGCGCCCGCACCAGGAGCCCCGTGGCGCACCCCGCGTCGAGGTAGCGGGCGGCCTCCGGGAAGGCGTCGGCCAGGTACGCCGCCGTGTCGCGGAAGAGCGCGCCGAACACCGCCCACGAGTATCCGCCCTCCCAGTTGCTCTTCTTCCCCGTCTGGAAGTAGTCCGCGTCGTACCACTCCACCGGCACGGCGCCCTGGAAGACGGCGGGGTGCGGCGGCGGGGCCGTCTCCGGGCTCCCGCCGTTCGCCGGCCTGCGCGGCCAGCGGACGTCGCCGGCGCGGCGCAGCACCTCTTCCAGGCGGCCCCGCGCGGCGGCGCCCACGGCCTCGAGCGAGAAGTCGGCGCGGATGCGCACGGCGGCCGCGGCGGCGCGCGCCCGTGCGCCCTCGCGGTCGGCGTGGACGGCGCGGAGCTGCTCGACGGCGTGGGCCACCTCGGGCTCGGCCCAGCGCATCCGGGGGCTGTAGTAAACGTACGGCTGGCGCACGGGGGCGAGCCGGCAGCGCACCAGCGCGTGGGCGGCCGGGTCCAGGTAGTCGAGCGGGCCCGACCAGGCGGTGGCGACCACCGGCTTGCCGCGGCAGGCGGCCTCGAAGAGGGGATAGCCCCACCCCTCGCCGCGGTGCAGGCTCAGGTAGCAGTCGCCGCGGCGGTGCAGCGCCTCGACCCCGGCGTCGGTCCAGGTCTCGGCGCGCAGCTCCACCCGCGCGCCGGAGGGGTGCCGCGCGCGCGCCGCCTCCACCTCGGCGCGGGCGGTGCCGGCCGAGACGGCGTCGGTCTTCAGCAGCAGCACCGTGCGGTCGGCCGCGGTGAAGGCGGTGAGGTAGGCGTCCAGCGTCTCCCGCGGGCCCTTGCGCTCCTGCCAGGCGAAGAGGGCGTAGAAGAGGTACGCGTCGTCGTCGATCCCCAGGAAGGCGGCGGGGTCGGGGGTGTCGCCGTTGGCGTGCGGCGGGAAGACGGGGTGGGGGAGGCGGAAGACGGGGCGCTCCAGCGACTTGCCGAACACCTCCACGTTGTGCGCGCAGGGGAGCCACACGTCCTGCACGTGGTTGAGCGCGCTGCGCCACTGCCCGGGCATGGCGTCGGTCTCCCACACGGTCATCCCCACGCTGTTGCGGATGGGGAAGGCCAGCCGCGCCCACTGCGGCGGGATGCCGTGGAAGAGGTGCACGTCGGGGCTGGTGCGGCGCCCCATCAGCGACGCCACCAGCTCGTCCTCGGGGGGCACCCGCCGGCGGGTGAGGTCCACCACGCTCAGCTCCACCCCCGCGCGGTGCAGCGCGTGCACGTAGGCGCGGGCGGTGTGCCCGTAGCCCGAGGTGTCGGACACGTACCCGTAGTAGGCGACGGACAGGGTTTCCATGGCGTGCGCGATCTCGCTCGTTCTCGGTTTCGGTGACGTCGTCCGTGAGCCCTGCCGCCCGGCACCTTCGTCCAACCTTCGCTCGCCGGCCGAGTGGAATCCACCATCGGCCGATCGATACGGGAGTCCGAAACGTCGGTGCCCTGGCCGTCGCCGGAAAGGACGGATGCGGGCGTGTCCCTCCGCTGCGCTCCGGGCCGGGCTTCGCGCGCCGTAGGCAACGATACCGCCGTTGCCAACGGCGCCGAGCCGCCGGCGCGCCAGGGGCCCCGCTCGTTCCCGCGGCGACCGACGCGGGCGCGCCGGCGTCTCGGCCCTCCGGGCGCGAATCCCTCACGCAAACCCGCTCGCGGAACGGAGTTCGTGGGATCCGTCTAATACCAGTTCTTACGATTTACTGTGCAGTCCAGGCGGTGTCATCCTGAGGCCGACCACGCCTCGCCGCAGCCACGCTAAAGCTTGCAGGCCGAAGGATCCATAACACGTCGATGCGACACCCTGGCCGTAGCGCTCCGTCGATTCTAGATCCTTCGGGCTGCGGCCTTTGGCGTGGCAGTGGCGCCGAGTGGTCGCCCTCGGGATGACATCTTCGAGGTCGGTGAGGAATGCACAGTCAATCTCCCAATCTGGTATACCACGCGGTTGCGACCGACACCTTCATCATCCCGCCCGCTCTTCCCATCTCCCGAACGACCAGGCGCCGCTTCCGCGATCGAGCCGGCCGAAGACGGCGGATCAGGCGGGGACGGCCACCGCGGCGCCTTCCATCGGCCGGCTCCACGCCTCCCCGTCGTCCGCGGCGAACAGGCCGGGGACGTGGGCGCGCAGCCGCGCCAGCACCTCGGCGGCGGTGAGGGTGCGCAGGCACTCGAGGTGGCGGGCGCAGTCGCGGCGGCCCCACGGCTGGCGGCGGCAGGCGGGCTCGCACGACAGCCCCCGGGTGACGGGGAGCATGTTGGGCGCGGGGAGCGCCTCCCGCGCCGGGCTGGTGATGCCGAACACGCCCAGGACGGGGATCCCCATCGCCACGCCCAGGTGCATCAGCCCCGAGTCGTTCGACACCAGCGCCGCGCACTGGCTCAGCAGCGCCGCGGTGTCGGGGAGCGAGAGGGCGCCGGTGAAGTCGCGCGCGTGCGCCGGCCACGCGAACGGCCGGGCGAAGTAGGTGCCGTCCACCCGCCGGTCCTCGTCCGCGCCCACGACCACGACCTCGGGGAGGAGCGCGGCCAGGTCGGCGAAGCCATGCCACTTCTTCCACGGCCAGCCGGCCTTGCACCCCGGGTGCAGCGCCACCGTCCCCGTCGCCAGGCCGAAGCGCCGCCCCGAGTGCACCGCGAAGGGCCCAGGGAGCGCCGCCGTCCACCCCAGCTCGCGCGCCATGCGCTCGACGCACGCCGCGTCTCCCTCGGCCACCCAGCGCCGGTCGAAGGAGAGGGAACGGCTCGCCCTGACCAGCGGGGGGAGCTGCTGCCGGCTCCAGTAGGTGTAGGTGGCTACATCGTAGCGCGTGTCCGCCAGCCCGTCCGTGCGCGACGCGGTGTCGCGCGACCAGCGCGAGGGGACGTGGTAGAGGCGGCGCACCCCGGGGGCGCCGTCGAGCAGCGCCACCGTGCCGGCGTAGTCGGGGGCCAGCATCAGGTCCACCTCGTAGCCCAGCGCGCCGAGCACGCGCACCAGCGGCGTGGCGCGCAGCACGTCGCCGAGCCCGCCGGCGGCGGTGACCAGGGCCTGGAGCGGCATCAGGCGCCCGCGCCGGGTGCGGGGTTCGTCGACGGCGGACTCGCGGGCTCGGCCGGCGTTGAAGCGGGCTCGGATGATTCGGCGGCGTTCGGCGCGGCCGGGCCGCGGTCCGGCTCGGCGGCCGCGGGGGGCGCTTCCTCCGCGGGGCGAGCGGGCGGGGACGCGGCGGCGCCGGTGGCGCGGCGAAGCGCCTGCTCCAGGTCGCGCAGCCCGTCGAGGACGTGCCCGGCGGCCCGGCGCACCTCGTCCGAGGGCTCCTGGACGCCCTGCGCCCACGCCCTGCGGTTCTCCTCGCGCATCTCGGCGGTGCGCTGGCGCAGGCGCTCCACCACGCCGACCGCCTTGCCGCGCACCTCGCCCAGCACGCCGCCGAGCTGCGCCTTCACCCACGCCTGCGCCTCCTCCTTCGTCACCTCGAAGGGCAGCACCGCCGCCTCGTCCACCGCCCGCTCGCGCCCCGTGGAGGTGCGGAGCGCGAAGCCGCCCGGCGGCAGCTCCGCAGCGTCGGGGATGATGAAGCGGCGGGCGCGGGCCGCGTCGGACCAGAGGGTGGAGGCTTTCTCAGCGGACATGTCGTTTTGCAGGTGCGGACGGTCCGTGCGCGCCGGACAGCGCGTCAGGCGTCGTCGTCATTGTAACGGCCCTCCGCCTTCCGCTCCTCCACGGAGGGAATTCGCCAGCCATGGGCGCCGCACCGCTCCAGCAGGTCGAGGATGGCGGGGTCGATTCGGATCTCCTCCCAGCGGGCGCGGGATGGCAGCCGCGGAGGGATTCCATGGAGCTGATAGGTGTGGACACCGCCCAGACCACGCCACGGCAGCAGGCCGATCTGCATTCCCAGCACCTCGCCCACCAGTGCCGGTCCGCCGGCGAAGTCGCCACCCGCCAAGGAGCATCCAAGCGCCTTCTCCACCTGCGACCCGACGACGTCCATAGACTGGGTGGCGTCGGTGCGGAGCGAAAACGTAAGCGCTACGGGCATCAGGGCGTTCTCCAGTTCATCCGGTGGGCCTCGTGGCGCGCAACACGAGGTCTGATGTGGCTACACGCGTAACCTCCGGGAAGGCAGTCGCCAGATCGCCAACCACCGCGTCCTCCGCCGCCTGCAGGTCCGGAACAGCGGCCTGCGGGAAGATCATGCCTCTCACGTTGCGAGCTCCCGCCTCGATGGCGTCGTCGTAGGCCTGAGGGTGGACCACATAAAGGTCGATGTCGAAGTCCCGCTCGTCGAAACGCGTGCGGGCCTTGGGATCGCCGCGGAAGCCCTTCTGCGCGCTCCCCCGCATCGCGAGCGGAGCGCCGCGGAAGCTGTGGCCCCGGATAATGCCCTCGATCCGGGTTTTCTTCTGCTGCCAGGCGCGGCTCCAGAGGCGGTTCCCTTCCGTCTGCACCGCAGTGTCGATGGCATCGCCGCTCAGGTCTCTGATATCCAGATCGTCGCCGAACTTCGCGATCTTCGCCGTCAGCGCCTGTGCCTCCTGGATAAGCGGGGCCACCCTCTGCTGGGCGCGCTGCCTTTCGGGCTCGGTGAGCTCCCTCCGTGGGGTGCCTCTCGGGAAAAACTCTTCGTACACCGCCGTGAAACGGGCCACCAGGTCGCCCGGCAGATCTTCCAGGCTGGACCCGAACTCTTCCTCGAACAATTGCTTGACGTCCGGATCCTGAATGGTGGCGATGAACCGCCGCAGGTTGTCGAGCTTGGTATGCGCGGCGGCGAACTTGGAGGCCAGCGGCAGACTCTGGCCCGAGGCCATGGTGACGTCGAGGCCGCCGCTCTCGGCCGGATGGAGGGTGATGGTATGGCCCGCCCCCTCCATCGAGAAGGGTAGCGTCACGGTAGGCTGCCCGTCGGGCCCGGCTGCCTGGGGCTCGCCGGTCGCTTCGGCCTCTGCCTCGGGTGGCGCGCCGGTCAGCGCCCGCAGCAGGGCCCGCGCGCGGTCGGCCAGGAAGCCGATGACGCGGTCGACCACGGCGAGCACCTGAGTCTGGAAGCCGCGGATCACGTCGGCGATCGCCTCGGGGAGGCCGCCCAGGCCCAGGTAGCCGGCCAGGAAGTCGATCACCGGCGGGATCAGCCGCGCCAGCGCGCCCTCCACCGCGTTCGCCATCCCGCCGATGTTGCCGGCGATCAGGTCGGTGATGCCGTTCACCACCGTCTCCACCAGGGAGAAGATCCGCGCGGCGTTCTCGAAGATCCACTTCAGCACCCGGAAGATGGCCTCGATCGCCTGGATGATCGCCCCCGCGGGGTTGAACATCAGCAGGATGCGCGGCGTGACGGCGCTGATCAGCGCCTCGACCAGGTAGTCGACCGCCGCGTCCAGCACCATCTGCAGCAGGTTGGCCGGGTCGAGCTGCTCCTTGATCAGCTCGAACAGCCCCTCGGGCCCCATCTCGATCAGCGAGGAGACCAGCTCCCACGCCTTCTCGATGAGCGCCACGTTCTCCTCGCCGATGTGCCGGGCCAGGATCTGCCGGATGTTGGCCCAGGTGAGCCCCATCAGCTGCAGGAAGAAGGTGACGATGCTGCCGATGGAGGTGTCGGCGGGGATCTGCACCCCCACGGAGCCCAGCCCCGAGAAGAGCCAGTCCAGCAGCCCCTGCAGCAGGTGGTCGCCGATGTTGTCGAAGAACTGCGTGAAGCCCTGGCCCAGCGCGGCCATCAGGTTGTTCACGAAGTTCATCGGGTCGTCGGCGATCGAGTCGATCGCCGCGCCGATCTTGTCCACCACCGCCCAGAACGCCGCGGGCGAGATCCCCAGCAGGCTCAGCAGCCCGTTGATGATGAAGCGCGCCGGGTCGTCGAGGAAGGCGTTGACCGCGTCGGCGATGCGGCCCAGCAGCCCGCCGGCCGCCTGCCGCAGCTCGTGCACCCGCACGCGCACGTCCTGCACGGCCTGCGAGGCGGCGCGGGTGAGGTCGCGGGTGAAGTCGCTGCGGGTCTGCTGCGCGCGCTCCTGCAGCCCGTTCAGCCGGTTGCCGAAGTCGGCCTGCTGCTCGGCCGCCCACCCCTGCAGCTCGGTGGGGAGCGCGGCGAACACGGCGGCGATCCGCTCGCGCGAGTCGTCGACGATCGCCTCGCAGGCGGCGATCACGCCGTTGACGTCGCGCGAGATCTCGCGGATCAGGTCGCAGACGCCGTCGCCGAAGGTGCGCTCGGCGTCGTCGTACTCCTCGGTGACCCAGTCGGGGAGCCCGGTGAAGTAGTCGAGGACGGCCAGCGCGGTGCTCTCGTGCCGCTCGTCCACCCACGCCTTCACCCGGGCCAGGTGCTGGTCGAACTCGGTGGAGAGCACCGCCACGCCGGCTTCCCACCGCGCCATGGCGGTGCGGGGGAGGGGCTCCAGCAGCTCGCCCACCCGCGCCTGCGCGTCGTCGAAGATGCGCTGCGCCTCGGCGGCGGCGCGGGTGCGCATCTCCTCCTCGGAGCCCACCATCCCCTGCTGCTGCGAGGCGCCCTCGGTGGTGGTGCGCTCGCGGCCCCCCTGCAGCGCCTCCAGCGCGCGCGCCTGGAGCGCGGCCATGTCGCCCTGCGCGCCGGCGAGGGTGGCCTGCTGCTCGGCCAGCACCTCCTGCGGGTCGCGCGCGGCGGTCTCGGCCAGCTCGCCCTGCGCCGCGCGCGCCTCGGCGATGGGGCCGTCCTGCACCAGCCGCGCGGGCTCGCTGTCCATCCCCGCGTCGGCCATGCGCTGCTCGGAGGCGGCCACGTCGGCGTCGAGCGACACGGCCTCGGGGGGCACGCCCTCGGGGGCGGCCGCGCCGGCGGCCAGGTCGGGGGGCGGCGCGCCGGCGGGGGGCGGCTCCAGCGGCTGGGGCTCGGTGGCGGGCGCGCCGGCGGGCTGCTCCTGGAGCTGGTCGTACTGGCCCTGCACGTTCTGGGTGTCGCCCTCGACCGAGGCGTTCATCTCGCCGCCGGCCTCGCGCGCCATCTCCTGCGGGTCGGCTTCGACCAGCGAGTCCTCGTCGGGCGGCCGCTTGTCGCGGATGACCTGGTAGATGTGCTCGCAGAGCTCCTCGATCTCGGGGCTAGGCGCCGGCCGCTCGCCCAGCGCCTCCACCAGCTGGTCGCCGGCGCGCGCCTGGGTCTCCTCGGCGGGCTCTTCCACGGCGGCGCGGGCGTCGCCCACCTGCGCCTCGGCCGGCGGCAGGTCGGTGGTGGCCTCCACGGCGCCGCCGGCGCGCTGGTCCACCGTGGCGAGCCGCGCCTGCTCGGTTGGCGAGAGCTCCGCCGGGGCCTCGGGCATCAGCGGCTCGACGGGGCCCGCCCCCGCGGCCGCGGGCGCCGGGCCGGAGCCTGCCGCCGACGCGGGCGAGGGGGTCGCCGGCGGCGCGCCGGCCGCGGGGGGCGGGGTCTTCGGCTTCGGTTCGCCGGCGGGGGCCTCCTTCTTCGGCTTCTCCGCCGGCTTGCGGCGGACGGCGCCGTCCTGCTGCAGCACGTGCGTGACCTCGTGCGCCATCAGCCGCACGTCGCCCGCGCTCTCGCCGCGGGCCAGCCAGATGTGGCGGCCGTGGGTGAAGGCGCGGGCGCGCAGCCCCGCCGCCGCCCAGTGCGCGCCCGGCCCGTCGTGCACGCGCACGCCGCCCAGGTCCACGCCCATCCGCGTCTCCAGCGTCCCGCGCGTGGTCGCCGGGAGCCCGGAGCCGGTCCCCGGCGAGGCGATCGCGGACGCGGCGGTGTTCTGCATCGCCGCGGTGGGCGCGGCCCCGGCGGGCGCCAGCCGCTGGACGGGATCCTCGTCCTCCTCCTCCTTCAACTGGATCGGTGCGGACGCGTCGTCGTCATCCTCCTTGAGCTGGATTGGCGCCTCTTCGTCCTCCTCCTTCAGCTGGATCGATGCGGATGCGTCGTCATCCTCATCCTCCTTGAGCTGGATCGATGCGGATGCGTCCTCGTCCTCCTCCTTCAGCTGGATGGGACCCTCGTCGTCGTCCGGGGGAGGATCGGCGGAGGCGGCCTGGACGGCGTTGGGCGGGGGCGCGGTGGGGTGCTCCTCCACCTCCATCATCTGGTGGACGGGGAGATCTTCCTTCTCCTTCACCTTCAGCTGCGGAGGTCCCGCGGGGCCGGCGGGGCCCAGCAGCGACACGCCGGCGGCGGGGGCGGAGAGGCCGCCGGCCACGCGGTCGGCCACGGCGTCGGCCTCGCGCTCGTAGGCGTCGCCCTGCTGGCCGATCACGGGCTTGCGTTGCACGCCGCCCAGGAGGACGACGGCCGGGGGCGGGACGGCCGCCCATGCCGGCGCGGTGTAGCGCGCGGGAGCGGGTGCCGCGCCGGCCGGCGCGCGCGCGCGGGCGGCGGGGGCGTGCGCCCCCTCCACCCGCGCGTGCGGGCGCCGGACGCGCAGCAGCTCGCTCACGGCGTCGTCTTCTTCGGCCGGCGGATGGTCACCGTCGAGGGAGCGGGCGTGGTGGCCGCGGCCGGCGTTCCGAACCCCGGCTTGAGCGTGATCTGGGCGCGCTTCGCCGAGTTCTCGTTGCGCGCGATCACCATCGCGTTCGAGTAGCTGTTGCTGCCGCCCAGCGACTGCGGGAACATGTGGTCGATGTTCGGCTTCCGCGGGTGTGTCCTCGGCAGCGCGTCGTCGAGCACGATCCCGGACTCGTCCGAGATGATCACCCCCTGCCCGTGGCGGGAGATGTTCGCGGCGAGGAGGACGTCGCGCTGGTGGTCGGAGAAGAGCGTGAACGGCGCCACGTCGTGCGGGTCGACCAGGTGGGCGTAGGGCCCGTTGTTCCGGTTGAGCTGCCGGAACATCTCGGTGAGCGCCGTGATGGGGCGGTCGGCCACGGCCAGGTCCTGGATCTCCGCGATCACCAGGCTGAGCTTGTACTGCAGGAACTTCGGCCAGGTGTTGACCCCCTGCGGGAGCTCCTTCCCCTGCTCCTTGTCCAGCATGTTCCACTGCATCATGATCTCGGCCGGGTCGGACAGGTACTGCGCGCGCTCGAGGCGGTCTATGATCTTCTTGCGGCCCTTGAAGTCGGGCATCGCCTGGAGCTCGGCGATCGACAGCCGCAGCCCGCGGCCGATGATCGTCTCGCGCGAGGCGATGGTGATCTCGAGCACGCCGCCGCGCGTGGTGCCGGTCAGCGTGTGGCCCTCGCCCATCATGCTCAGCGGGACTTCCACCGCGCCGTCGGGAACCTCGCCCTGCCCCTCTCCCTCCTCCTTCTTCGCCTCCGTCTCCTTGTCCTCTCCCGGGCTGGCTTCCCAGTGGTACTTCCACTTGTCGCCGCCGTCCACGACCTCGAGGATCTTGAAGACGGGGTGGTCGGCCCTGACCTTCGCGGCCACCTGCACCGCCTCGACGTGCGAGATCCTGCCGTTCTCGACGACCTTGGCCTCCTCGGTCTCGATGGCGCCCAGGCCGGCGCGCACCCTGTCGGCCTTCTCCGGGTCCTCCTCCTCCACCTTGTCGTCGGTGTCCTCGCCCAGCCCCAGCTTCTTCAGCAGCCCCTTGGCCTTGTCCACCAGGAAGCCGATGACGCGGTCGACGATGCCCAGCACCTTCTCCTGGAAGCCCTTGATCACGTCGGCGATCGCCTCGGGGAGGCCGCCGAGGCCCAGGTAGCCGGCCAGGAAGTCGATCACGGGCGGGATCAGCTTGGCCAGCGCCCCCTCCACCGCGTCGGCCATCCCGCTGACGTTGCCGGCGATCAGGTCGGTGATGCCGTTCACGATCGTCTCGATCAGCGAGAAGATCCGCGCGGCGTTCTCGAAGATCCACTTGAGCACCCGGAAGATCGCCTCGATCGCCTGGACGATCGCCCCCACCGGGTTGAAGAGGAGGAGGATGCGCGGCGTGACCGCGGTGATCACCGCCTCGATCAGGTAGTCGACCGCCGCGTCCAGCACCATCTGGAGGAGGCTGGCGGGGTCGAGCTGCTCCTTGATCAGCTCGAACAGCCCCTCGGGGCCCAGCTCGATCAGGTTGGAGATCAGCTCCCACGCCTTCTCGATCAGGGCGACGTTCTCCTCGCCCACGTGCTTCTCGAGGATCTTCTTGATGTTGGCCCAGCTGAGCCCCATCAGCTGCAGGAAGAAGGTGATGATGCTCTTCAGCGACATGTCGGCGGGGAGGGTGACGCCCACCGAGCCCAGCCCGGAGAAGAGCCAGTCGAGCAGCCCCTGCAGCAGGTGCTCGCCGATGTTGTCGAAGAACTGCGAGAAGCCCTGCCCGACCGCGTCCATCAGGTTGTTGACGAAGTTCATCGGGTCGTCGGCGATCGAGTCGATCGCCGCGCCGATCTTCTCCACCACCGCCCAGAACGACGCCGGCGAGATCCCCAGCAGGCTCAGCAGCCCGTTGATGATGAAGCGGGCGGGGTCGTCGAGGAACGCGTTGATGGCGTCGGCGATGCGGCCGATGAGCCCCTTGGCCGCCTCGCGCAGCTCGTGCACCTTGGCGCGGACGTCCTGCACCGCCTGCCCGGCGCGCTTGGTCAGGTCCTTGGTGAAGTCGGCCTTGACCTGCTGCGCCTTCTCCTGCAGCCCGTTCAGCCGCTCGCCGAACAGCGCCTGCTGCTCGGCGGCCCAGCCGTCCAGCGAGTCGGGGAGCGCGTCGAAGACGGCGGCGATCTGCGTGCGCGAGTCGTCGACGATCGCCTCGCAGGCCGCGATCACGCCGTTGACCTCGCGCGAGATCTCGCGGATCAGGTTGCAGACGCCGTCGCCGAAGGTGCGCTCGGCGTCGTCGTACTCCTCGGTGACCCAGTCCGGCAACCCGGCGAAGTAGTCGAAGACGGCCGCCGCGGTGCTCTCGTGCCGCTCGTCCACCCACGCCTTCACCTTCGCCAGGTGCTGCTCGAACTCGGTGGAGAGCACCTGCACGCCGGCCTCCCACTTCTTCATGGCCGTGGCCGGGAGCGGGTCGAGCAGCGTGCTCACGCGCGTCTGCGCCTCGTTGAAGAGACGCTGCGCCTCGGTGGCGGCCGCGGTGCGCATCTCCTCTTCCGAGCCCTTCATCTCGCCCTGCTGCGTGGCGTCGGCGCCGGTGGTGGTGTCGCGGCTCCCCTCCAGCGCGGCGAGCGCGCTCGCCTGCAGCGCGGCCATGTCGCCCTGGGCGCCGGAGAGGGTGGCCTGCTGCTCGGCGAGCACCTCCTGCGGGTCGCGGGCAGCGGTCTCGGTGAGCTCGCCCTGCGCCTCGCGCGCCTCGGCGATGGGGCCGTCCTGCACCAGCTTCGCGGGCTCGCTCTCCATCCCCGCGTCGGCCATGCGCTGCTCCGAGGCCTCCACGTCGGCGTCGAGCGACACGGCCTCGGGGGGCACGCCCTCGGGCGTGGCGGCGTCGGCGGCGAGGTCGGGGGGCGGCGCGCCCGGGGGCGGCTCCTCCAGCGGCACCGGCGTCAGCGCGGGGGTGCCCTCGGGCTGCTCCTGGAGCTGGTCGTACTCCCCCTGCACCTTCTGCGTGTCGCCCTCGACCGAGGCGTTCATTTCGCCGCCGGCCTCCTTGGCCATCTCCTCGGGGTCGGCCTCGACCAGCGAGTCCTCGTCGGGCGGGCGCTTCTTTTCGATGACGTCGTAGATCTTCTTGCAGAGCTCCTCGATCTCGGGGCTGGGCGCGGGGCGCTCGCCGAGCGCGTCCACCAGCTGGTCGCCGGCGCGCGCCCGGGTCTCCTCGGCGGGCTCCTCCACGGCGGCCTGGGCCTCGGCCACCTGCTCCTCGGCGGGCGGGAGGTCGGTGGTGACGGCCACGGCGGTCCCCGCCCGCTCGTCCACCTTCGCCAGCCGCGCCTGCTCCGCGGGCGAGAGCGCCGCCGGCGGCTCGGGCATCAGCGGCTCGATGGGGCCCGCGCCCGCTCCGCCGCCACCACCGCCGCCCGCGCCCGCGGGCCCCGCCGCGCCGGGCCCGCCGGGCGCCGCCTTCCCCTCGCCGCCCTTCGCGCCCGCCTTGGCCGCGGGCTTCTCTCCCGCCGCCGCTTCGCCGCCGACGGCGACCGGTTCGGCCGCCGCTCCCGCCGCGGCGCCGGGTGCGGCGGACGAGGACGGCGCGGCGGGTCCGGACGACGGGGCGGCGGCGGGCGGCGGCGTCTTCGGCTTTGCGGCGTCGGGCTTCGCGGCGGCGGCGGATGCGGCGGCCGCGGCGGGGGACGCGCCGGCCGCGGGCTTCGGCTTCTCCGGCTCCGGCTTCTCCGCCTCGAGCTTGGGCGCCTCCGCCTTCGTCTTCGCGGGCTTCGGCTTGGCGGGCTTGGGCTTGCGGCGGACGGCGCCGTCCTGCTGCAGCACGTGCGTGACCTCGTGCGCCATCAGCCGCACGTCGCCCGCGCTCTCCCCGCGGCCGATCCAGATGTGGCGGCCGTGGGTGAAGGCGCGCGCGTGCAGTCCGTCCGCCGCCTTGTGCGCGCCGGGCCCTTCGTGCACGCGCACGCCGCCCAGGTCCACGCCCATCCGCGTCTCCAGCGTCCCGCGCGTGGTCGCCGGGAGCCCGGAACCCGTTCCGGGCGAGGCGATCGCGGACGCGGCGGTGTTCTGCATCGCCGGCGTCGGCGCGGCGCTCCGGGGTGCGGACCGCTGGACGGGGGATGCGGGGTCCTCAACGTCCTCCGCCTTCATCTGGATCGGCGACGCGGGATCTTCGTCCTCTTCCTTCAGCTGGATCGACGGCGCGGCGGGATCTTCGTCCTCCTCCTTCAACTGGATCGGTGACGCGGGATCTTCGTCCTCCTCCTTCAACTGGATCGGCGACGCGGGATCCTCGTCTTCCTCCTTCAACTGGATCGACGACGCGGCGGGATCCTCGTCCTCTTCCTTGAGCTGGATCGGTGAGGATAGGTCTTCCTCCTCCTCCTTGAGCTGGAGCGGACCCTGGTCGTCGGGTGGAGGATCGGCGGAGGCGGCCTGGACGGCGTTGGGCGGGGGCGCGGTGGGGTGCTCCTCCACCTCCATCATCTGGTGGACGGGGAGGTCGTCCTTCTCCTTCTCCTTCTCCTTCTCCTTCGCCTGCGGAGGCCCGGCGGGGCCGGCGGGGCCCAGCAGCGACACGCCGGCGGCGGGGGCGGAGAGGCCGCCGGCCACGCGGTCGGCCACGGCGTCGGCCTCGCGCTCGTAGGCGTCGCCGGGCCGGCCGATCACCGGCTTGCGCTGCACGCCGCCCAGGAAGAGCGCCGGGACCGACGCGGGAACCGCCCACGCCGACACGTCCGGCGCGGGAGCGGGCGCCGCGGGCGAGGGCGCGGCGGGGGCGTGCGCCGCGTCCGTCCGCGCGTGCGGACGCCGGGCGCGCAGCGCCTCGCTCACCGGGCGCCCCGGGGGCGCGGCGCGGCGGCGGCGGTCAGCGGACGGCTCCCGGAAGGGGGAACACTGGGCTCCCACCCGGACGTGCCGTCCCCGACGCCGAAGCGGCACTCCCGCGCGTTCCTAGACATCGGCGAGGCATGCGTCCGCGTACGCGGCCAGGTAGTCGCCCAGCAGCCCGGGGAGGTCGCCGTCCGCGCGCGTCATGCGGACGTAGCGCGGGCTCGCGTGCAGCGGGCTGGCGTCGGCCTCGGCACCGATGCGCGCGGCCAGCTCCGCCCGCCCGTGGATGGCCGCGGGGCGCGGCGAGCCGGTGAGCCAGTCGAGGTAGTCGCGCACGCCGACCGTCGCGGCCAGCGACAGCGCCTCGGCCCTCTCCAGCACCCGGGCGGGGCTCAGCTCCAGCGCCACCACCCACGGCAGCCCGGCCGGCGCCGTCTCGGCGAGGCGGTCGAGCACGTCGGGGCGGCCGATCACCAGCGTGCCGCCGCCCGGCACGGGTGGCGGGCCCGCGGCGCCGGCGGCTGGGCGTCCCCGCCGCCGTCGCCGGCGCGCGCTCCGCAGCGGAACGGCCACGACGCCGCCCTCCGAGACCTCGGTGACCCGGGCGTCGCCGGGAACGATGACGATCGATGCGATTGCGGACATGACGCTCATCTGGCGTTAGTCGGTGCCGCCGTCACTGCCGGGCGGAACGGGAACGGGGACCGGCCCCGGCCCCGGCGGCGTGGGCGGCGCGTCGGCCGGCACCACGTTCAGGTCGATGTTGAAGCCCGACAGCACCTGCTGCGTGGGGCTCACGCCGGCGGCGCTCAGCTCGGCGGCGGTGGCCGTGGTGCTCGCGGGCACGCGGCTGCCGCCCACCACGGTGGCGCTCTCGATGCGCCCGCCCGACTGGACGATGGAGTTCTGCGCGTACTGCACCGAGTGCGTCTCCAGGATGAAGGCGTTCAGCTCGGCCCTGCTCATCGGGCGTCCCAGGGCCGCCTCGGCCGCGGCGATCTGCAGGATGGTGCGGCTGTTGATGATGGTGCTCATGTGCACCACGCGCGGCCCGGTGAAGGTGGCCCCACCCTGCTGCTCCAGGAGGCGCATCTGGCGCATGGTCATGTACGTCTCCAGCGGCGTGCCCCGTCCGGGGACCATCTCGGGCGAGGTCTGCACCCACCGCTGGCCCGACGGGATGTCGTCCAGGAAGGCGAAGTCCATGTTGAACTGGCCGGTCCGCGGGTCGAAGGAGCGGCCCATGCTCCCGGTGGTGCCGTCGGGCGCGGTCACCCTGGTCTCCACCGAGGTCTTGCCGCCGCTGGTGCTCACCGTGTCCTGGAACCTCCAGCCGCCCGGCGGGGGGTTGGCCGGGTCGATGGCCTCGGCCAGCCCGGGGACCCGGGTGCTGGTGCGTCCCGGGCCACTCTTGGGCGCCCCGGGCCGCGTGCGCGGGCCGCCGAAGCGGGCGAAGAGCCAGGCCAGGAACAGGTTGGCGAGCAGCCCGCGGTCCCACCGCTCCCCGGTGGCCAGGTTGGTCACGATCCCGATCGCCGCCGAGAGCGCCATCACGGCGGCGATGGCGACGGCGCCCTTCAGCCCCGCCGCCGCGATCGCCACCACGCCGAGCGCCATGGCCGCGCCCGCCAGCCCGCCGATGGCGGCGTTGCGCAGGATGGCGGCGGGGTCGTACCAGTCGCGCCCCTGGGCCACGTTCTCCTCGATCCCCGCCACGGCGCCGCCCACGATGCCGCCCACGATCAGGGCTCCCGGGCCCAGGAAGGGGAAGAGCACGATCGTGACCAGCAGCCCGACCCAGAAGGACCAGCTGCTGAGCATGTTCCACAGGTCGGCCAGCTGCTCGGCGAACCAGTCGCCGATGTCTCCGAGGACGCTGCGCTGCACGAGGAGGCCGCTCTCGCCCTCTTCCAGGTGCGCGTCCACCCGCTGCTGCCCCTCGGCGATGCGGTCGCGGGTGTCGGCGACCGCGTCGCGGGCGAGGGCGTCGGTGTCGGCGACGTGCCCGGCCAGCCCCTCCTCCAGCGTGCCGGCCGCCTCGCCGAAGCCGGCGGCCGCGGTGGAGGTCGCGGCGTCGAGCGTGGCCCCGGTGTCGGCGACCGCGCCGTCGCCCGCGGTAGTGGCCACGTCGGTCATGCGCCCCATCCCCTGGACGGCGGCCTGGCCCGCCTCGCCCGCCCCGGCGGCGAAGCCGTCCGCCCCCTCGCGCAGCCGCGCGGCCGCCGCGTCGGTGCCGGTGGAGAGCGCGGCCGTGCTCTCCCCGGTGGCGCCGGAGAGCGCCTCGCTCACCTCGCCCCCGGCGCCGCGGGCCAGCGTGGCCGCCTCGCCGTGCACCTCGGCCACGTGCGCGCGGATCTCGCCGCCCGCCCCGGCCGCCTCCTCCTCGTCCAGCTGGACGCCGGCCAGCTCCGCCGCGGCCTGCGCCTGCGCGTCGCGGCTGGTCTCGGCGGCCGCCTGGCCCTGCTCGCGCAGCGCGTCCACGGCGCCGGTGCCTGCCTCGGCCACCTGGGTGCGGTGCTCGCCGGCGCGCGCGCGCAGCGCCTCGGCGGCGGCGCCCCCGGCCGCCGCGATCTCGCCGCCGGCGGCGCTTCCCTGCGCGTGCAGCGCCCCGGTGGTCTGGCCGGCGGCCCCGGCCACGCCCGCGCCGGCCATGGCGGCGGTCTCGCCCAGGTGCGCCGTGAGCGGCGCGGCCTCGGCGGCCACCATGGCCACGGCCTGGTCGGCGTGCGCGCGCAGCTCGGTGGCCGCTTCGCCGGCCTGCGTGGTCAGCTGCGCCGGCGCCTCGGCCGCCGCGGCCTCCATCTGCCCGGCGGAATCGGTGGAGACGCGGCTGGCGACCTCGCTGTGCCCCTCGGCCGCCGCCTGGTCGCCGCCGCCGGTGCCGCTCTCCCCGCGCGCGTCGCCCGCGGCGGCGCCGAGGGTGGTCCCGGCCTCGCTCGCCGCGGACTCGCCGGCCTGCAGGGCGCGGCGCTCCTGCTCGGCGCCGGCCTCCGCCATCCGCGTGGCGCGGGCCTGCACCTCGTCGCCGGCCCGGGCGGTGGCGCTGCTCTCCCACCCGGCGATGCGCGCCTGCTCGGCCGCCCGGGCGCCCTCCACGGCGGCGGCCTGGCCGGCCACCGAGGCGTCCACGTGGCCGGTGGCCCGGGCGGCGGTGTCGGAGACGGCGGCCGCCTGCGCCTCGCCGGCCCGGGCGATCCCCTGCGTCTGTTCGCCGGTGGCGGCGGCCACCGCGTCGATCGACTCACCGGCGGCGGCGGCCAGCGCCTCGCGCCCCGCCGTCGTGGACTCGGCGAGGGCGTCCAGGAGGCGCTGCGCCCCGGGCGTCTCGCCTTCGGGCATCTCCGGCTCGGGCGCGTCGGCCAGGGCCGCGCGCGCGGCGTCGGCGGCGGTGGCCAGCCCGGCTTCCGCCGCGTCGGCCGCCGCGCCGGCCGTGGCGCCCTCACCGGCCGCCGGCGGGGCCGGGGGCCCCGCCGGCGGCGCGCTTCCCGCCGCTCCCCCGGCCGCGGCCCGCGCCGCGGGCGCGCCCTCCGCCCCGGCGGGCGCGGCCACGGCTTCCGCGCCGGGCGCCGCGGGTCCGGCGGATGCGGCCACGTCCGGGGCGGGGGTGGGGGCCTCGCGCGCCGCGGCGGCGCCGCCCGCGGCGGGCGCGGGCGCGGGCTCGGCGGGAGGCGTATCGGTGGGAGCGGGACCCGGCGGCGCAGCGGCGGGCGAGGCGGCAGCCGGAGGCGTCTCGCGGTCGTCTCCCGTGGCCGGCTCGTCCGGCCGGGGCCACGCCGGCTTGCGGCGGACCACGCCACCCTGCTGCAGCACGTGCGTGACCTCGTGCGCCATCAGCCGCACGTCGCCAGGGCTTTCGCCACGGGCCAGCCAGACGTGGCGGCCGTGGGTGAAGGCACGCGCGTTCAGCCGCGTGGCGGCCGCGTGGGCGCCCGGCCCCTCGTGCACGCGCACGCCGCCCAGGTCCACGCCCATCCGCGACTCCAGCGCGCCGCGGGTGCCGGCGGGGAGCACGGAGCCCGCGCCCGGGGCGGCGACGGCCGTCGCCGCGGCGTCGGCCGCGACGGGCGTGGCGGCGGCGCGCCCCGGCCCCACCCGCCGCACCGCGTCGCGCTCGCGGTCGTCGGGCGGCGGGGTGGGCACGGAGGCGTCGGCCGTGGCCTGCTTCGCCCGCTGCACGATCGCCGGGGGATCCTCCTCCTCCGCTTCCTCCCTGGCCGGAACCGGGAAGGGCGGGCGTGCGCCATTCGCCGCCTCCCGCTGCACGATGGCGATCGCCGGTCCCTCGTCCGTCTCGGGCTCGTCGTCGCGCTCCTTCCGCTGCGGGCCGCCGCCCACGCGAGAGATGCGCTGGCCCGGCGCCTGCAGGCCGCCGGACACGCGCTCGGCCACGGCGTCGGCCTCGCGCTCGTAGGCGTCTCCCGGCTCGCCGATCAGCGGCTTGCGCTGCGCGCCGCCGAAGGCGACGGGGGGCGCGGGCGGCACCGCCGCCCACGCGGGGACCCGGACGGCCGCGGGCGCGGGGGCCACGGACAGGGGCGCGCGCGACGGCGCGGGCGCGGCGGGGGCGTTCGCCCGTTCCGTCCGCGCGTGCGGACGCCGGACGCGCAGCACCTCGCTCACCGGGCGGCTCCCGGACGCGGCGAGGCGGCGGGGCTCACGAGATGGAGCCCAGGAAGGAGGAGAGGGCGTCCTCGCGCGCCGCCGTGGGGAGCGGCCGCTGCCGCGGGTACGACGCGCCGGCCTTGCGGTACTCGGCCTCCACGGCGAAGGCCAGGTCGGCCTCGCCCGGCCGGCCGCCCGGCGAGGCCAGGCCCAGGAGCGCGGCGTCGACGGCGGCGTTGCGGATCTGCCCGCCGGTGAGCTCGAAGCGGGCGGCGGCGTCTTCCAGCGCCTCGGCGCCCACCGCGTGGCCCGGGGGGAGGTGGCGCTGCCAGAGGAGCCAGCGCTCCTCCACGTCGGGAAG